>JABDNZ010000150.1 GCA_013043565.1 Gemmatimonadota bacterium
GATCAGGACCGTCGGCCGGTGGGTCCTTTCCACCAATCTGGAAGCCACGATCCCCACCACCCCGGGATGCCACCCCTCACCGGCCAGGACGATGCCGAAGTCTCTTTCCGGCACGAACTCCCGGGACAACTGCTCGAGGGCTTCATCCAAGGTCCGCCGATCGGCTTCCTGCCGCTCCCGGTTGACCTCCTCCGAAACCAGAGCCAGGCGCCGGGCTTCTTCAGGGTCGTCGGTCACGAGAAGGGAGAGGCCGTCCATGGGCTCCCCCAACCGTCCCAGGGCATTCAGGCGGGGGGCGATTCCGAAGCCCACGTTCCCGGCGGAAATGGCCTCCTGTCGGAAGCCCGCTCGATCCAAGAGCGCCCTCAGCCCCGGCGTCCGGGTCTGCCCCAGAGCTTTCAGCCCGAAACGAGCCAGGACCCGGTTTTCTCCCCGGAGAGGGACCAGGTCGGCCACGGTGGCCATCCCAACGAACTCCAGGAGGGGGTGAAGCTCCTCTTCGTCCACCCCGAGCTCCCCTGCCAACCCTTGGCAGAGCTTGAAAGCGACCCCGGCGCCGCACAGGCTTGGGTTGGGATACTCACTGTCCGACCGGGCTGGGTTCAGGACTGCCAGTGCATCGGGGAGCGTCTCTCCTGGGGCGTGGTGATCCGTAATTATGACGTCCAGGCCCGAGTCTCGCGCAGCCGCCACGGCTTCATGGGCCAGGATCCCGCAGTCCACGGTCACGAGCAGGGAAGCCCCACATGCCCGAGCCTCGGCCAGCCCGGCCGGACCGAGGTCATATCCGTCCCGTTGGCGGTGAGGTATGAAGGGCACTGGGTTTCCGCCGACCCTCCTTAGCCACGTGGTGAGGAGGGCGACCCCCGCCATCCCGTCTACGTCATAGTCGCCGTGGATCAGAATGGTCTCCCGGCCTCGGATGGCCGAGACGATCCGGTCCACGGCCGTTGATAGATCCGGGAGGGTCTCGGGGGGGTGAAGGTCGGCCAGACTCGGCCGGAGAAACCGCTTGGCCGCCTCCGGTACCCCGTGACCCCGGACCACGAGGAGGGCACAAAGCGGCCGGGGAAGGCCGAGAGCCTCTTCCAACCGCCGGACTTTGGAGCGGTCCGGTGCGGGCGGCACCTCCCAGAGGGAAGTTGGGGGAGGAGGGAGCTTCACGTCAGGCCAAGTCGTCACCGCTGCTGAGAAGGACCCCGCAGGCCTCACATGCAATGCCGGTTGCGCCTCTCCGGACCTCGTTCTGGACCTGAAGCGGGATCATTCCGAAACAATGGCCACAGGCGCCGTCGGGGGTCAAAGAAGCCACGGCAACCGATCTGCCACCCCCCCGGATGCGTTCATAGTCCTGCCGTTCGTGAACCGGAACCAAGCCAGCGTACTGCTCCCGCTTGTTTTTCAGCACCTCATACTCCTCCATGACGCTCTTTTGCTCTTCGAGGAGTTGAAGCCTCCGGGGCTCCACGTCGGCCTGGGCCTGGTCCAGGGCCGCCTGCTGCTCGTCGAGACGGTCCTCCATCCTCCGGATCTGGTCCAGGAGGGTCAGAGCCTCCTGCTCATCTCCTTCCAGTGCCTGCCGCATCAGGTCCATTTCCGCCCGGACCGCTGCCTCCTCTCTGAGATTCCGGACAGACTTGAGGCGCTCTTCGAGCTTCTTCCATCGGGCCCTTCGGTCATCAGCCGAGTGTTCCAGGCGCCGCTCTTCGACTTTCATCTCCTGGAGCCGGTTCTTCAGCGTCACGACCTCCTGCTCCAGCGCCAAAGATGGCTCTTCCACCTCGGCCAGGAGGGGATCGAACTCCGAAGCCCTGCTTCTGAGTTGTTCCAGTCTCAGATCGATGTCTTGTAGGTCCTTCAGTGACCCTGTCGTGTCGTCCGTCATGTGCCTTCCTGCTATGGGGTTGAGTCGAAAGGATCGTGGCGCCGCCTGATGGCCGGGCGCCAATCCGTCTTAAGTTCTCTTCGAAGGCGGGCCACCTCCTCCAGCTCCCGCACCAAGGCTTCCTGCCTCCCTGGATCGGCCTCCCGCGCCATGGCCTTCCGGAGGTTTTCCGCCCGAACGGCCAGTTGTCCCTCTTTGATTTGCCCGATGGAGTCCTCGAATACGCGGCCTGCCTCCGACAACCGCTCCGAACTTGTCAGGAGGGTCTCCAACCTCGACGCCGCCGCAGGCTCCATCCCTTCAGGCGGATGAGCCAGCTCCGGATCCCCGACCAGTGCTTCGTAGACCGCCCGAAGGGTCGGGTCGGAGAACTCCTCCGGCCCGAGGCGCTCTGCGGCCAGGTCCACGTAGTCCCTGAACTGCACCAGGAGGAGGAGAAGCTTCCGCTCGGCCCCCAGGGCCACCGGCGGCCTGGGAGCGACCCTCGGGGTAGGTGCCCTGGGCCTTGAACGGGATCGAGGGGAGAAGCCTCCTTCCCCTTTCCTCATCTCGTCGTCCAGGGTTTCCCTCCGCACCCCGGTCCGCTCCGCCACCTTCGCCACGTAGATGTCCCTGAGAGTCGGGTCCTTGGCCGCCCGGAGGGTGGGCAGGAGCCGGTCCACGGCACCTCGCGTCCGCTCGATGGAGGAGAAATAGTCTCGCTCCTCCAGGATCTGCAGCTTTCGGTCCAGAACGTCCACGGCCTGGCTCAGGTACTCCCTGATTCCGTCGGGCCCCTCCTTCCGAATCACCGTGTCCGGATCCTCTCCGGGGGGAAGGGTGACGACGGATGGGTGGAGGCC
>JABDNZ010000154.1 GCA_013043565.1 Gemmatimonadota bacterium
TGGCGACAACGTCCAGATGGAAGTGGAGCTGATTGGCCCCATCGCCATGGATCCGGAGCTTCGGTTCGCCATCCGTGAGGGTGGACGGACGGTGGGCGCCGGCGTCGTCACCGAGATCATCGAGTAATCGAGTAGAGGACAGCGACAATGGCCCGGGACAAGATCATCCTCGCCTGCACCAAGTGCGAGGAGCGGAATTACAACCAGACGAAGAACAAGCGTCTGCACCCCGGACGGGTGGAGTACAGGAAGTTCTGTCCTCGGTGCCGTACGCATACGCCCCATAAAGAAACCAAGTAACCGGGTCCTATTCCAATGATCCAGAAGATCACGGAGACCAAGACCTTTATCGAGGAGTCGTGGGCCGAGCTGCAGCGGGTCACATGGCCCGACTATGAACAGCTCAAGAACGCGACCCTTGTCATTATCGCGTTCTCTGTCGCCGTCTCTTTGGTGATCTGGATCATGGACGTGTCGTCGAGGACCGTGGTCAACCTGATCCTGCGGGTTTTTGGGGCATGAGAGGGCTTCAGGCGTGATGGAAGGGATTCGGTGGTACGCCATCCAGACCTACTCGGGGCACGAGAACAAGGTTCTGAAGCTCATTGAGCGGAAGATCTTCGAGGAGCCCGGTGAGGAAGCGGACGACAAGGAGATCCAGAACGCCATCGTTCCGACCCAGGACGTGGTGGAGATCCGGAACGGAAAACGCGTGACCGTAACCCGGCGGATTTATCCGGGCTACGTGCTGGTGGCCATGGTCCTGAACGACCGGACCATGCACGTCATCAACAACATTCAGGGCGTGATCAAGTTCGTAGGTTCGGGGAAAGCTCCCCAACCGCTGAGGGAAGACGAGATCAACAAGATCCTCGGCATCGAGGTGGAGTCGGAGGAAGAGTCCCACGAGGAGATCCCCTTCTACGTCAACCAGGTCGTAGAGATCACCTCCGGGCCGTTCACCGATTTCAGCGGCACGGTGCAAGAGATCTACAGAGATAAGGGGAAGGTGAAGGTCGAGGTTTCACTTTTCGGAAGGCCGACTTCCGTCGAGCTCGACTTCACCCAGCTAAAGGGATACTGAGGGCCGGAAACGGCGCAAAAGAATGGCGAAAAAGGTCATCGGATTTATCAAACTCCACGTGCCGGGTGGTCAAGCCAACCCGGCACCGCCCGTGGGCCCCGCGCTGGGTCAGCATGGCGTGAACATCATGGAGTTTTGCAAGCAGTTCAACGCGAAGACCCAGACCCAGCAGGGTGTCATCACCCCAGTGGAGATCACGGTCTATGGCGATCGAAGCTTCACCTTCATTACGAAGACGCCTCCGGCCTCGTTCCTGATCAAAAAGGCTGCCGGGCTGGCCAAAGCGTCCGGTGAGCCGAACGTCGAAAAGGTAGGGACGGTGACTCGGGCTCAGTTGGAGGAGATCGCCGAGTTGAAGATGCCGGACCTCAACACCAACGATATGGACTCTGCGGTGAAGATGTTGGCCGGTACCGCTCGGTCCATGGGCATCGAGGTAAGTAGGTAGGAGAAGGAAGAAGAAGGTGCAGTTGCGCGGCGGGAAGGATTCCGAAGCGACTCTCGAACGCTGAAAGCGTTCGTAGCGAAGCGGAGGAGCGAGGAAGCCTGCCGGCAGCGCAACAGATACCATTAAAGTCCGACGAACCACCCGTTGTGAACCGCCAAGGGTGGGAGGGCGAAACAAGCCGGTTCGAAGATTATGCCAAGACGCGGAAAGCGTTACAAAGACGCCAAGTCCAGCCTTACTGTCGGCGACAAGTTACCCCCTCAGGACGCATTGAAGGCCGTGAAGGACCTTTCCTTCGCAAAATTCGACGAAACCGTCGAGGTGGCGGCCCGTTTGGGTGTCGACCCGAGGCAGGCAGATCAGGTGGTCCGGGGCACGGTTTCCCTCCCTCATGGGACTGGAAAAGAGGTCAGGGTCCTCGTGATAGCCCAGGGCGAGAAAGAGAAGGAAGCCCAGGACGCCGGGGCGGACTTCGTGGGGATCGAATTCCTGGAAAAGATCCAGCAGGGCTGGGTCGATTTCGACGTAGCCGTCGCCACGCCCGACATGATGGGGAAGGTGGGCCCATTAGGCCGGATCCTTGGGCCGAGGGGCCTGATGCCGACCCCCAAGGCCGGCACGGTCACGTTCGATATCGGGAAAGCCGTAACCGAGATCAAAGCCGGGAAGATCGAATACCGAGTGGACCGGACCGGAAACGTCCATGCTCCAATCGGCCGAGTCTCTTTTGAGGTGGAACAGCTCCAGGACAATCTGGAAGCCTTCATGGACTCCATCATCAGAGCCCGGCCCGCCTCAACAAAAGGCACCTATCTGAAAGGCGTGAGCATTTCGAGCACGATGGGCCCGGGCGTTGCCATCGATCCTAACCTCTACCGACGGAGCGCCTGATGAAACGCACTGATAAGGAGGGCTTCGTCGAGGGTTTCCGGGAGCGTCTTCAGGAATCTCCTGCGATCTTCCTCACGGACTTCACCGGCCTGGACGTCAAGTCGATCACCGTACTCCGAGCCGAGTTGAAAAAGAACGGGGCCGAGTACCTCGTAGTGAAAAACCGCCTCCTCCTCCGGGCTCTTGAAGGAACGGAGCTACCGGATTTATCCGACTGGCTTACCGGACCTACGGGTATCGTCCTGGGCCATTCGGGTCCGGTGGAGGCTGCAAAGACCATCTCCGACTTCGCCAAGAGCCACGACGACCGTCCGGCTTTCAAGGTGGCCGTCCTGGACCAGGCTCTGCTTGACGCTGCTCAGATCCAACAACTCGCCAAGCTGCCTCCCAGGGATCAACTGCTGGCCATGCTGGCTGGGGCCCTCGAGGCGCCAATGGCTGCTTTGGCCGGCGCTCTGGAGGCAAAGCTCCACGAGATGGTGGGGTTGATGAAGGCTTTGCAGGAACAAAAGGAAGGTGGGGAGGACTAGCTTCCGCCCCGAAGAATCGGAAACAAAAACTGTCTTTTTTCTAGAGTGCCGGCATTGTCCGGGAGAGTTAAGGAGGGTTCTGCATCATGGCTGTGAATCACGAGGAGCTTCTCGAGACCATTGGTAGTATGACCGTTCTCGAGCTGTCGGAGTTCGTGGAGGCTTTTAAGGACAAGTTCAACGTCACCGCGGTGGCCGCGGCTCCAGTTGCCGGTGCGGTACCCGGCGCAGCCGGAGGAGCGGAGGAGGCTGCTGAAGAGCAGACCGAGTTCGACGTGATCCTTGAAGGCGTTGGCGACAAGAAAATCCAGGTCATCAAGGTCGTCCGCGAGGTCACCAGCCTCGGCCTGAAGGAAGCCAAGGAGTTGGTGGACAACGCTCCGGGCACCACGGTCAAGGAACAGGTTTCCAAGGAAGAGGCCGAGCAGATCAAAGCCAAGCTCGAAGAGCAGGGCGCCGCGGTCGGGCTGAAGTAGCCGGGCCTTCTTGCCCCCTTCCGGCCGGGTTCGGGAAGTCCCCGTGCTCGCCGGGGGGCGGGGGCCTACACGCCTGCTTCGGAAAATCGAATCGGTTTTTTATAAAGCCGAACATAAAGCAACAAGTGCAGGTCCCCGTCGCCGGAAGGTGTGGATGATCCCACCCCGGGCCTAGGCCCACGGCGCGACGGGGATATGTGCGCTTGGTCGTCTGTTTCACTCCATCTTTTCGGATCCGATCCGGTTCGGACGGTTCGATCAAAAGGGGGAAGTCCCGTTGGATATTCGGAGCGATGGTCGGTCGGTCTTGAGCTTTGCTAAGCTCAAGCCGGTCATGCCGATGCCTAACCTGCTGGATGTACAACTTCGTTCTTTCGAGAAGCTCGTCGAGACCGAAGTCCCATTAGACGAACAGTGGGATTTCGGCTTGGATCGCGTCTTCGGGGAGATATTCCCGATCAGCGACGTGAACGAGAATTTCACCTTGGAGTACGTTTCCTCGACCCTGGGGGAGCCGAAGTACTCTGTGGAGGAGTGCATCGAGCGGGACATGACCTTTGCCGCACCGCTGAAGGCGACTCTGAGACTCATCGTCTGGGAGGACCTCGAGGACGGGGAAAGGCGACCGGGGGATATTATCGAGAAGGAGGTGTACCTTGGCGACCTCCCTCTCCTCACCGAGCTTGGCACCTTCATTATCAATGGTGCCGAACGCGTGGTGGTGAGCCAGCTCCACCGGTCTCCGGGCGTGATCTTCGAGGAGAACATCCACCCCAACGGGACCAAGCTGCATAGCGCCCGGATCATCCCCTTCCGGGGATCATGGGTGGAGTTCACCATCGACATCAACAACATCTGCTACGTTCACATCGACAAGAAGAAGAAGTTCCCGGCCACGGCCCTGCTGAGGGCTTTCGGATACGGGACCGATGCGGACGTTTACCAGCTCTTCTTCGACGTCCTCGACGTCAACCTCTCCAAGCGGGCCAAGGCCGGACAGAGGGACGTCTCCGGAGCCGTTTTGGCTGCCGATCTCGTCGATCCCGAAACCGGCGAAATCCTCCTGGAGAGCGGATCGGAGATCGACGAAGAGGCTGAAGGCATACTCGAGCGGTCCGGGGTAAAGAAGATCCAGATCTACGGCCGTGAGGGTGGCCCAGGCGGCAGGGGCGACAGCCCGATCGTCAAGAACACTCTCAAGAAGGATCCCACCGCTGACGAAGGGGAGGCCCTTTCGGCCATCTATTCCCTCCTCCGTCCAGGGGAGCCGCCGAACATCGATACCGCACGGACAGCCCTCGAGCGAGTCTTCTTCAACCCGAAAAGATACGACCTCGGTCGGGTGGGCCGTTATAAGATCAACCAGCGGCTCAATCTGGATGTGCCCAGGAGCACGTCGGTCCTGACCCGGGACGACTTCGTCGCCATCCTTCGTTACCTCATCGAGCTCAGTGGCGGGGTAGGGTATACGGACGACATCGACCATCTGGGGAACCGCCGCGTACGGACGGTCGGCGAGCTGATCGCCAATCAGTTCTCGGTGGGGCTTTCCCGGATGGCGCGGTTGGTGAAGGAGCGGATGTCCATCAATACCGATCCCGAGAAAATCAACATCGATGATCTCGTGAACGCCCGGACCGTCTCTGCGGTCATCCAGGCATTCTTCGGATCCAGTCAGCTGTCCCAGTTCATGGACCAGACGAATCCTCTGGCGGAGATGACCCACAAGCGGCGTCTCTCGGCTTTGGGTCCAGGCGGTCTCACCCGAGAACGGGCCGGCTTCGAGGTGCGGGATGTCCACTACTCCCACTACGGGCGGATGTGCCCCATCGAGACCCCTGAAGGACCGAACATCGGCCTGATCACCTCTCTGACCACGTACTCACGGATCAATGAGCTGGGGTTCGTGGAAACCCCTTATCGGAAGGTCGTGAAGGGGAAGGTCACCGACAATCTCGAATGGCTCTCGGCCAACGAGGAGGAAGAGGTTCGGATTGCTCAGGCCAACGCTCCTCTCAATGACAACGGGACGTTCAGGAACGAGTTCGTCCTCTGCAGGGAGAAGGGTGACTTCCCCCTCCTCCGCCCGGAGGACATCGACTACATGGACGTGGCTCCCGACCAGTTGGTCTCGGTGGCTGCGGCCCTGATCCCCTTCCTGGAGCACGATGACGCCAACCGGGCCCTCATGGGGTCAAACATGCAGCGGCAGGCCGTACCCCTTCTCCATACCGATGCACCGCTGGTGGGGACCGGTCTCGAAGCGAAGGTGGCTCGGGACTCAGGGGCCGTGATCACCGCTCGCAGAGGGGGGGAGGTCGTCCATGTCACGGCCGACGAGATCGTGGTGGACACGGGCTCGGTGACCCCGGGGAAGGCCGAACAACCCCTGGCGAAGTTGGCCCAGTTCGATCGCTACAGGCTCAAGAAGTTCTGGAGGACGAATCAGGACACCGCTATCAACCAGCGGCCGCTGGTCAGGCGGAACCAGTCCGTGAAGCCAGGCGAGATCATCGCCGACGGACCCTCCACGGATCACGGCGAGCTGGCCCTGGGCAGGAACGTCCTCTGTGCTTTCATGCCCTGGTATGGGTACAACTTCGAGGACGCCATCGTCATCAGTGAGAAGCTGGTGCGGGAGGACGTCTACACGAGCATCCATATCCAGGAGCTCGAGCTCCACGTACGGGACACGAAGCGGGGGATGGAAGAGATCACTCGCGAGATTCCCAATGTGGCTGAAGAGAGCCTCGTGGACCTGGACGAGCGGGGCATCGTCAGGATCGGCGCCCGCGTCAAATCAGGCGACATCCTGGTAGGGAAGATCACTCCAAAAGGCGAGACCGAGCTCTCCCCCGAGGAGAAGCTTCTGACGGCCATCTTCGGTGAGAAAGCCAAGGACGTGAAAGACTCGGCTCTGCGCCTCCCTCCGGGAATGGCCGGAACCGTGATCGACGTCAAGATCTTCTCCAGGCGGATCGACGATCCCCTCCTCGAAAAGGAGCACGGTGCGAAGATCGGTGGACTCCGGTCGGAAGAGCGGGAAGAGATCGGCCGGATCACCGAGGCTCGGGATGAGGAACTCAAGGATCTGATGCAGAGGCAGACCATCGCCCTCTGTCTGAAGAAGGGTACGGTGGAACCGTACCTGAAAGAGGGCACCAAGGTCACCAAGGACACCTTGGCCGACATCAACTTCAACCAGCTCGACCTCACCACCTTAAAGGTTCAAAACAAGGCCGCGGGTGAGAAGATCCGCAGAGTGATCGACGAGGCCCAGCGCCGGATCGACCGCGTGAGGGAAAAAACCGAAGAGCAGATCGACAAGGTTTTCCAACCGGACGAGCTGCCTCCCGGCGTGGTTCAGCTTGTGAAGGTCTACATCGCCGAGAAGCGGAAGATCGCGGTCGGCGACAAGATGGCAGGCCGTCACGGGAACAAGGGCATCATCGCCCGCATCGCGCCGGAAGAGGACATGCCGTTCCTTCCGGACGGCACCCCGGTCGAGATCGTCTTGAACCCCCTGGGGGTACCTTCCCGGATGAACGTGGGTCAGATCCTCGAGACCCACCTTGGATGGGCTGCCAAAATCCTTGGTTTCGAGGCCAAAACCCCTGTGTTCCAGGGGGCCTCGGAAGATGAGGTGGGGACACTATTAAAGATCGCCGGAGCCTCCTGGGCCCGGAACTCTCTATTGAACCTGAACTCTCCGCCGGCTCTGGTGTCCGGTGAGATCCAGGACTTTCTGGATGCGGTGGACTCCGTTGATGGGGCCAAAGGCAGAGGAACGGCCAAAAGCAAGACCGCCGGAAACGGGGAGGATCCCGAGAAGAGAGGGATCGGACGGCCTCTGGACGCCTACTGCACGAAAGCTCTGGACAAGAAGAAGAAGGCGAAAGCCGCTTTCCAGAAGCTCAAGGAGCATGTAGTGGAGACCGGGAGGATGGTAGCCGAGTCACGAGGACAGAAGCTGAATGACGCTTTCCCGGCCGTGGCTTCCCTGGCCAGGAAGAAAGTTTTGAACGAAGGCCTGGACGACGCCGTCGTGGAGATCATGTCAGCGGCGGAGCTCCTGGCGTCAGGGAAGGTCTGGCTCAGAGACGGGCGGAGCGGCCGTCGATTCGACTTCCCCGTTACCGTGGGAGCCATCTATATGCTGAAGCTCTCCCACTTGGTCGATGACAAGATTCACGCTCGGAGCATCGGGCCCTACTCCCTGGTTACCCAGCAGCCACTGGCCGGGAAGGCCCAGTTCGGCGGGCAGAGGTTCGGGGAGATGGAGGTGTGGGCGCTGGAGGCATACGGTGCCGCCCACACGCTCCAGGAGATCCTTACGGTGAAGTCCGACGATGTCACGGGGCGCTCCAAGGTCTACGAAGCCATCGTCAAGGGGGAGAACCTTCCCCAGCCCGGTATTCCGGAGTCTTTCAACGTTCTGGTGAAGGAACTCCAGGCTCTGGGACTGAGCGTTACCCTTGGGTCCGAAGAATGAGTGGAACACTATCGACACCCTCAACTGATCGGGTGCTGAACGCATGATCGATTTTCCTAGATCGAGAGATTCACAGTCCGCCGACTTCGACTTCATGCAACTCAGGATCGCCTCTCCGGAGGAGATTCGGAGTTGGTCCTTTGGTGAGGTAACGAAGCCGGAGACCATCAATTACCGCTCTTTCAAGCCCGAGAGGGATGGGCTTTTTTGTGAGCGGATCTTCGGGCCCGTCAAGGACTGGGAGTGCCACTGCGGGAAGTTCAAGAGGATCCGATTCCGGGGCCACGTTTGTGACCGCTGCGGGGTAGAGGTCACTCTTTCGAAGGTTCGCCGTGAGCGCATGGGGCACATCGAACTGGCCGTGCCAATTGTGCACATCTGGTTCTTCAAGACCCTGCCGAGCCAACTGGGTTATCTGTTGGGGATCACCCTCAGGGATCTGGAAAAGGTCATCTACTACGCCTCCTATGTCGTGACCCACCCGGGAGCCCAGGAAGTAGAGTTCCTGGACCTTCTGGATGAGGACGAGTATTACGACCTCAGGGTAAAGGCGCGGGAGGAGGGTGACGAGGAATTCAAGGCTGAGATCGGGGCCGAGGCCATAAGGTCGCTGCTGCGAATGCTGGACTCTCCCGAAAAGCCCATCGAGGAACAGAACCAGGACGGCCGGGGGCTGGACCGCCTCGCCCTTTGGCTTCGTCACGAGATTGCCACCGAGACGAGCCAGCACAGGAAGAAGAAGAAGCTCAAGCGGCTGAAAGTCGTGGATGCACTCCGGAACTCCGGCACATCCCCCGAGTCCCGGAACAGGCCCGAGTGGATCGTCATGGACGTGGTCCCCGTGATTCCCCCGGACCTCCGTCCGTTGGTTCCCCTGGACGGTGGCCGGTTTGCCACCTCCGATCTGAACGACCTGTACCGACGGGTCATCAACCGGAACAACCGCCTCAAGAAGCTCATCGAGATGCGGGCTCCGGAGGTCATCCTTCGGAACGAGAAGCGGATGCTCCAGGAGGCCGTGGACGCCCTTTTCGACAACGGGCGGCGATCCAAAGCCATCCGCGGTCGCGGAAAGCGTCCCCTCAAGTCCTTGTCCGACATGTTGAAGGGGAAGCAGGGCCGCTTCCGTCAGAACCTCCTCGGAAAACGGGTAGACTATTCGGGCCGGTCCGTCATTGTCGTGGGACCGGAGCTGAAACTGCACCAGTGTGGTCTTCCCAAAGCCATGGCCGTGGAGCTTTTCAAACCTTTCATCATCCACGAGTTGGAAAAGAGGGGCGAAGCGGAGACCGTGAAGAGGGCCAAGAAGATCGTCGAGAAGGACGATCCGAAGGTTTACGAGGTGCTGGAAGACATCATCAAGGACCACCCGGTCCTCCTGAACCGAGCCCCGACCCTACACCGCCTGGGAATCCAGGCATTCGAGCCGGTTCTGGTGGAGGGGAAGGCCATTCGAATTCATCCCTTGGTCTGCGCCGCATTCAACGCCGACTTCGACGGGGATCAGATGGCGGTCCACGTGCCTTTGAGCTTTGAAGCACAGCTCGAGGCCAGGGTCCTCATGCTGGCGTCGAACAACATCCTTCTGCCGTCCAACGGTCGGCCGGTGGCCTCACCCACCCAGGATATGGTCATGGGGTCGTACTACCTGTCCAAGCCGCCACTGGAGGTCAGCGACCTCGAGCGGGTGGTGGGGGACGGGAAAGCACCCAAGAACGTCCGTGCCAAAGCCGAAGTGCGTTTTGACGAGCTTTATGCCGATGCCATGCGCTTCTCCTCCTACGGTCAGGTGGAGATGGCCCTGACCACCGAGGTCATCGACTTCCACTCCTTGGTCTGGTTTTGGTTTGTCCAGCCCGGGGAGTCGGAGGAGGAGAACGGCCGGGGAGGAAGATGGTACCGGACCACAGGGGGCCGGGTCCTCTTCAACTCCATCATTCCGGACGAGATGGGATTTCTGAACAAGACGTTCGGGAAGAAGGAATTGGGCGACCTCGTATTCGACTGCTTTACGACCGTGGGGTTGAGTCGGACCACCGAGTTCCTGGACAACCTTAAAGATTTCGGTTTCAGGTATGCCACCATGGGTGGGGTCAGCGTGGGAGTACAGGATCTCGAGATTCCGGCAGAGAAGCTGGAAATCCTCCGGGACGCCGACGAACAGGTGACCCGCTTCCAGAGGGCCTACTCCAGCGGGTTCATCTCGAATGGTGAGCGTTACAACAAGGTCATCGATACCTGGACCCACGCAAACAACGACGTGGCGGACGCCATGGTTCGGCACCTGGAGCGTTCCAAGGACGGGTTCAATCCGGTCTACATGATGATGACCTCCGGCGCCCGGGGTAACCGGGACCAGATGAGACAGCTGGCAGGAATGCGGGGTCTCATGGCCAAGCCGCAGAAGAAGCTCACCGGAGGTATCGGGGAGATCATCGAGAGCCCGATCAAATCGAACTTCCGGGAAGGCCTCACGGTGGTGGAGTACTTCATCTCCACACACGGGGCCCGGAAGGGTTTGGCTGATACGGCGCTGAAGACTGCCGATGCCGGGTACCTGACCAGAAGGCTCGTGGACGTTGCCCAGGACCTCACGGTTACGGCCGAGGATTGCGGGACCATTCTTGGACTGGAGATGACGGCCCTGAAGGAGGGGGAGGACATTATCGAGCCTCTCGGGGACCGGATCGTCGGAAACGTGGCACTCGAGGAAGTCTACGATCCCATCGATGGAGAGCTGTTGGTCAATGCCGGCGAGCTGATCGTGGAGGAGGCGGCCGAGGCCATCGAGGACGCCGGGATTCAGGCTGTGAAGATCCGCTCGGTTCTCACCTGCGAGTCGAAGCGGGGGATCTGTCGCCAGTGTTATGGCCGGAACCTCGCCACCATGAAGATGGTGGATGCGGGCGAAGCCGTGGGAATCCTAGCTGCCCAATCCATTGGGGAGCCCGGAACCCAGTTGACCCTCCGAACCTTCCATATCGGTGGAACCGCGGCCCGGATTGCAGCCCAGACCCAGCGGAAATCAAAGATCCATGGGACGATCGACCTGGAGCGGGTGACCTTCGTCCAAACCCCGGATGATCTGCGGATCGTCACGTCCCGGGAAGGCCAGATTCTTCTGAAGACGAAGGAAGGCCAGGTCCGAAGCCGTCTGTCGGTGCCGTACGGTGCGACGTTGGCCGTCGAAACCCGCCAGGAGATCGAGGCGGGGGATCTCCTCTTCTCCTGGGACCCGTATTCCGAACCGATCGTGGCCGACTCGGCCGGCGTGGTGGCCTTCCAGGACATCGTCGAAGAGCAGACGATGCGGGAAGAGTTGGACGAGTCCACCGGCCGACGCCAGATGACCATCATCGAGGACCGGGAAAAGAAGCTGCATCCCACCGTCCAAATCCGGAAAAAGACCAGGGGCAAGAAAGCCGGGGAAAAACTCAGGGAGTTCATCCTCCCCGTGGGCGCCCAGCTCATCGTGAGAGACGGGGAAGAGGTCGGCCCGGGGGATACTCTGGCCAAGATCAGCCGGGAGGTCTACAAGACTCGGGACATTACCGGTGGTCTTCCCAGGGTGGCGGAGCTCTTCGAGGCCCGCAGGCCCAAGGATCCGGCCGTCATCACCGAGGTCGACGGGGCCGTTTCGTTCGGTGAGGTCAAGCGAGGGAAGCGTGAGATCATCGTAGAGCCCGAGAGCGTCGACCCCCGGGTCTACGAGATTCCTGTCGGGAAGCACCTTCGGGTCCACGAGGGCGACCACGTTCGGGCCGGTGACCGACTCAGCGAAGGTCCCATCAATCCTCACGACATTCTGCGGATCAAAGGACCCCGGGCCGTGCAGGAGTACCTCCTGAACGAGATTCAGGAGGTCTACCGCCTCCAGGGCGTGAAGATCAACGACAAGCACATCGG
>JABDNZ010000155.1 GCA_013043565.1 Gemmatimonadota bacterium
TATCAGCGGTTTTTGAAGAATTGAAATTGGGATTCAGTTACAGCATTGAGTCTTTGATGAAAAAAGACAGCCTGGAGATTACCGACGAAGACAGAGAGGTGATCTTTCGCAAGGTGAGGGAGGATCCAGCGACTCGGATCCTGATTACCCACGGGACAGACACAATGGCCCTCACCGGTGTCCGGCTGAAGGAGATCGAGGGGAAAACAATCGTCCTCACGGGAGCCATGCAGCCGGCGGCCTTCAAGCGAACGGACGCCCACTTCAACATCGGCTTCGCCGTTTCGGCCCTCCAGATCCTTCCACCCGGGGTCTACCTGGCCATGAACGGAGAGCTTTTCGATCCGTCCAGGGCCAGGAAGAACATGGATTTGGATCGATTCGAGGTCTGACCTCCCGGCCGACCCCAAGCCATACCCCTGGCTCAACCGCCCAAACCGACCTGATTCCAGGAGGGTGGCTCTTTGCCCAGGATATGCCGCACGAAGAAGTCGTAGCGCTTCCGGACTCCGAAAGAGCCCCCTGAACCGTGGTTGGCCCCGGGGACCACCATGAAATCGAAATCTTTCCCGGCTCTGATCAAAGCATCCACCACCTGCATCGTGGAGGCTGGATCGACATTCGTGTCCATCTCGGGTACGAGGAGAAAGAGCTTCCCTTGGAGCCTGTGAGCGTTCACCACATTGGAGGACGCGTCGTAATGAGGCCCCAGGGGCCAACTCATCCAAAGCTCATTCCACCAGATCTTATCCATTCGGTTGTCGTGGCAACCCGAAGTCGAGACCGAGACCTTGTAGAATTCAGGATGGAACAGGAGGGCGGCCATGGCATTCTGGCCCCCCGCTGAGTTCCCGTAGATCCCTACATTGGTGATGTCGTAGTCATCATGGGATGCGGCTACCGACTGGTGCCAAAGGATCCGATCAGGAAAACCGGCATCGGCGATGTTCTTCCATGAGACATCGTGGAAGGCTTTCGACCGGTTCGACGTTCCCATCCCATCGATTTGGGCCACGATGAACCCCAGCTCTGCGGTCGCCTGCATTCCCCGCTGGCTGGAGAACGACTTTGGCACATGGGAGCTGTGGGGGCCCGCGTAGATGTACTCGATAACGGGATAGCGCCGGGCCGGATCGTAGTTGGTCGGTCGGACGATCATCCCCCAGATGTCCGTTTCCCCGTCCCGACCTTTAGCTGTGAAGACCTCCGGATACTGCCACCCCGTAGCCAAAAGGGCCGAGGCATCGGCCCGCTCCAGCTCCATCACCAACCGGCGATCAGAGACCCGACGGAGTTCCGCAACCGGGGGATGGTCCACCCTCGACCACCGGTCCACGTAAAAGTCCCTGTCCGGTGAGTAGCTCACGGTGTGAGTGCCATCGGCTTCGGTGAGGGCGATCAAGCCCGATCCATCGAAGTTGATGCGGTAATAATGAACGAAGTACGGGTCCTGGCCCGAGTTCATGCCACTGGCCCGGAACCAGATCTGGCGGTTCTCCTCATCCACCCTGTCCACTCCCCTTACCACCCATTCACCTCGGGTGATCTGGTTTTTCACCTGGCCCGTCACGCCATCGTAGAGATAGAGGTGGTTCCACCCATCTCTCTCGCTCATCCATACGATCTCCTCACCGTCCCCGATGTCCTCCCGAAACTTCTTTCCCGAGTATTCGAAGAAGGTCTCCGGCTCTTCCGAGATGACCGACCGGGTTTCACCGGTGGCCGCGTCGATCTCGATGATCCGGTAAACCCGATGGCCCCTCTGGTTGTACTCGAAGGTGAGGCGGCGGCTATCCTCCCTCCATACCAGGCGCGATAGGGTGTAGGCGTTCGAGGAGAGGGAGTCGTCAATGTCGACCTGCCGGCCGGCCTCGATGTCGAACACCACCGGGTGTTCCTTGTCCAACACGTCACCTGGCTTGGCATAAGTCAGCGTGGAATGCAGGGGTTGGAGCTGGTTGTCCGGGGAGGATTCTACATAGTGTACCTGCCTCTGGTGGCCTGGGATGACTCTGTAAACGGCCAACTTTTTCGAATCGGGGGACCAGGAGATGGAACGTCGAGTGTAGACGTTCCCTTCGGAGCCATCGCTGCTCAGGGGCGTATACTCCTCCTCCCCAACCTTCCTGACGGCCACGTTGTGGTTCTGGATGAAGGCTTCCCAGTCGCCGTTCGGAGAGGCCACTGGATCGGAGGTGTTGTTTCTCCAGAGTTGCCCCGGTCCAGCTTGGTACCCGACACTGCTTCCTCCCCTGCCACGCCTCTCTTCTCTCGCGGGTACGGGCCCCTGGTTTTCACAGGCGTAATCCGACAATCCGCATTCCCAAGTGGAATCGGAAAGGGTAAACCGAATGACATCCCCTCCGTCCCCGTATTCGAACCGGGAAAAAGGGAGGGTGACACCGGAAAGAGTGTCGCCGCGAGCCGACGAGAGGCTGCCGGCCAGCCGGTCGTGATCGAAGGCCGGCCCCCTCTCTGGAACGGATGCATCCACCAGCACGAAACGGTTTCCGCCTTCCACCGATTTCCGATACCAGAACCGGCTCGAGCCATCAATCCAGCTCGGGGCTTCCGCCAGGTCGATCACCAGCCCTCGGGTTCTTGCACTGAAGCTGTCGGCCCGCTCGTAGTCCTGGATGGTGCCCTGGGCCCCGAGCAGCGAGGGCATACCCACCATGAGGAAGAGACCAAGGAAGCGAAGCGAGTTCGTCCACAGTCGACGGAAGGCCATGGCTGTGACTCCTTTTGGGGCAACGCGACGGCCAGGGGCCATCTCACGAAGGGTCAAGGATGCGGTCTGGCCGTAGCTCCTGCCAGGGGCGGTTCATTCAGCGGGTTTCTTGTGCTGAAGCACCGTGTTCCCTATTCGTATCTGACGGCCGGACGAGGAGGACCACGGATCCTCCCATGCCGCGGAGACCGGATGCCCAGAGACGAACAAGCAATCGCAGAGCGCTTGGCTTCGATGAAAGCCGAGCTAGCCCCGGACCTGGAGGTGATCCGCCTTTTGGGTAAGGGGCGGATGGCCGAGGTCTATCTGGCTCGCCAGGTATCTCTGGATCGACTGGTGGCCGTCAAGGTATTGTCCCGGCCGACTTCCCGGGACCCATCGGCTCAGGCTCGTTTCGATCGAGAGGCGAAGGCGGCGGCAGCCCTCCAAACCCCCCATGCCGTGTCCGTATACAGATTTGGCCACCTGGAGGACGGGACTCCCTACCTGGTCATGGAGTACGTCTCGGGTGGTACGCTCGAGGACAAGCTGGAAGCCGAAGGGCCACTTCCGGAAGCCGACGTCAGGGAGATCCTGGGGAACACGGCAGAGGCCCTTTCGGCGGCTCACGATCTCCATTTTGTCCACCGTGATGTGCGGGCCGCCAACGTCCTCTGCGACCGATCCTCAGGCCGTGCCCTCCTGACCGACTTCGGGTTGGCGGGCATCAAGCAGGAAAACCAGGACGCCGACGCCCGGATCACTCGAACCGGTGAGATCATCGGTACTCCGGGCTACCTGAGTCCCGAGCAACTGAAGGGGGAGCCTGCCACCGAGGCCACCGACGTCTTCGCGTTGGGGCTCATGGGTTATGAGCTCCTCACCGGGCAGGGGCCTTTCACCGGAGCCACGCAGCGGGAGACCATCATGCGGTCCCTGAGGGAGCCGCCCACGCCACTCCAGGACCTCAGGCCGGGAATCGACCCCGGGTTGGCGAAGCTCCTGGAACGCTGTCTCGGGAAGGAACCGGAAAAACGGCCTTCCGCGGCTTTCGTCGCTAAAGCCCTCAGGGGCGGAGGTGAGGGAAGAGCCGACGGGGCGGGCCCAATCGATACCGCCACCGATCTGACCGCGGTGGAGTCCCTTCTGAAGCGGCGACTCCCCCAGACGGTGGTCGCCACCTTCGTCGTCGGGATCGCGCTCCTCTACTTCGTAGGGATGCTGGCCGACGTCTGGGATCAACCGATCTTCCAGGCCGGCTTGGCCACCTTCGTCGGCAGCCTCATCGCGTCGGGAATCATCGCCTGGTTCCACGGGGAGAAAGGACCCCAACGC
>JABDNZ010000156.1 GCA_013043565.1 Gemmatimonadota bacterium
GGCACACCGATCCTAGAGGGTCGGCGCCTGTTCGTCTACTCCTCAAAGCCACTTTTGTACCAGGTCTCAGCCAAGAGCGGGGTGGGCCGGCGCGGGGGCTCAGCTACCCTCTTGCCCGGTTTCACAGGCGGTCTTTTTTTTGGTACCTTTCTGCCGAGCTTTTTCAGGCGCCGGGAGCGCCGACCAGATACGAGACGATGAACCGGACCCGCCACCTTGAGAGGGGATAGACGATGAGTTCAAGAGTTCAAGTTCCTAAAGCGGTCAATGAAGCGGTATTAGAATACGCGCCGGGGAGCCCGGAGAAGGTGGAGCTCAAGGCCAAGCTGGCGGAGATGGCTGGCCAGGTCGTGGACATCCCTCTCGTAATCGGTGGTGAAGAGGTTAGAACCGGGGATACGGCCCAAGTGGTAATGCCTCACGACCACGGCCATGTGTTGGCCAACTATCACAAAGCCGGGCCGGAAGAGATCAGGAAGGCCATCGCAGCCTCGCAGGAAGCCCACAAAGAGTGGGCCGCGTGGCCATGGGAGGACAGGGTGGCAATCTTCCTCAAGGCCGGAGAGCTGCTCGCGTCCACATGGCGAGCAACGGTGAATGCCTCCACGATGCTGGGGCAGAGCAAGACGGTTCACCAAGCGGAGATCGACTCCGCAGCAGAGTTGGTGGACTTCTTCCGCTTCAATGCGGCTTTTGCGCAGGAGCTTTACGAGGACCAACCCATTTCCTCCAGGGGCATCTGGAACTCGGTTGAGTACCGGCCCCTGGAGGGGTTCGTGTACGCCATCACCCCGTTCAACTTCACCTCTATCGCCGGCAACCTCCCGAGTGCACCGGCACTCATGGGGAACACCGTGTTATGGAAACCGGCCAGGACCTCTCTGCTTTCCAGCTACTACATCCAAAAGATGTTCCAGGAGGCTGGCCTACCCCCTGGGGTGATCAACTTCATCACCGGGAACTCCGCCGAAATCACTCGCCAGGTTTTCACGAATCCTGCCTTCGCCGGTGTCCACTTCACGGGATCCACGCCGGTATTCAATAGCATGTGGGCGGCCGTCGGAGAAAACATCAACAACTACAGCGGTTATCCAAGGCTCGTGGGCGAAACCGGTGGGAAGGACTTCATCATCGCCCATCCATCCGCAGATCCTCAGGCCGTTTCCACCGCCATCGTCCGAGGGGCATTCGAGTACCAGGGGCAAAAGTGCAGCGCCGCCTCTCGCATCTACCTCCCGGAATCGATCTGGTCCGAGATCAAGGACGGACTGATCGCTGATGTGGACGGAATCGCCATGGGAGACGTCAGGGACTTCCGAAACTTCATGGGTGCGGTCATTGACCGGGCGGCCTACGACAAGATCACCGGATACATCGATCGGGCTCGGGGATCTGACGACTCGGAGATCGTGGCCGGTGGTAGCTACGACGACTCGAAGGGCTATTTCATCCGGCCTACCATCGTTCTGGCCAAGAAGCCCGATATCGAGTGCATGTGCGACGAGATCTTCGGGCCGGTGGTGACGGTGTACGTCTATCCGGATGCGGACTGGTCGGAGATGCTGAAGGTCGTCGACCAAACTGGGGATTACGCCCTGACCGGTGCGGTGTTCTCCAGAGATCGGGCAGCCGTACTGGAGGCCAACAAGGCCCTCCGGTTCGCGGCCGGGAACTACTACATCAACGACAAGCCGACCGGGGCGGTGGTCGGCCAGCAGCCCTTTGGTGGCGCCAGGGCAAGTGGGACGAACGACAAAGCCGGATCGAAGATGAACCTGCTCCGGTGGGTTTCGGCCCGAACCATGAAGGAGACCTTCGTGCCGCCCACCTCCTATGGCTATCCGTTCATGGGAGAGGAGTAGAGACCCGGGGAATCGGGCCCTCGAGCGGCCGATCCCAAGCGAAGCAGAGGAACAACCACAAAGGCCCGGGAGATCCCCGGGCCTTTGGCTTTTGCGATTACCCCTCGTCGTCTAGGCGAAGTTCTGCAGCAGGTCGCTCAGAGCCTGATACTCCCCGGAAACAGGGTTGTGGAACACCAGCCTGCGTTGCACGAGCCTTCCGAGAGTCTCTTCCGTTCCGTTTCCCGGGAGGAGGCTCGGTACCTCCTTGGCATTGACCCGTCCGCAACCCTCCAGCGCCTGCCACACCTCGACTTCTTTCCACGATGTCGAGCCGATGAGCTCGAAGTCTCCCGACTCCGTCTCGGACACAGCTGCAAGGGTCTGGCGCTCTAGCACGACCTCGATGGGATCTCGGTGGAGATCCCGGATTCCCCGAAAGACGAAAAATGCCTCTCGAGGCCGATCTTTCTCCAGGAACCTCAGAAGGAGCTTCGCCACGACCTCGTCCGCACAGGAGAAATCGATGACCGTGACTTGGGAAAGGTCAATGACCGAAAGGCTGACCGAGCCGGCCTCCTCAGCCAAAACGTTCTCGATGGCCAGTCGAACGGCCTGACCGGTCGGCCTGGTGACCAGGGACGAGTAGAGGGAGGCCACCGTTCGCCGCACCAGCCGCCCGACGTCGATGGAGATGGGCCCCATCCCGAAGTCAGGCATCGTCATCCACCTGAGCCGGAAGGACGATGTGAATCTGGGCCCCGGGGAATGCCGGCAGGTTCTCCTCCAAGGGCGGGGACTCGTCCCACGAGGGCACGTCCGCGATTCGGGCCGTCCCACTCCGAATGGAGATGGCGCCGTCCCACCGTCTGACTTGTTTCCGAATCTGTTGGATCCCCTGCCCTCTCCCTGAGTCCGGGAACCTCGTGAGGCCATGGATAAAGGCGGCCTCAAGAGCCGTCGCGTCTCCCCACCGGTTGCCGAAACGGGTTGCATGGGTGTCGGCCAGAGAGCCCCGGAATCCTTTCCCTACATCGGATACGGCCAGAATCAGCACCTGACGCCCGAGCCTTTTCGCCCAAGTATAGGTCTGTGCCGCCACCCACCCGGGTGCATCGGCGTGCTCGATGATGTTTTGGCATACCTCGGAGAGGATCACGCTGAACTGGACCACCGCGGACGTGGGGTAGTTCAGAGTTTTGGAGAGAATGGCGCCGGCCTGCCGTTGGACCCGGTCCACCACCGCATGAATGTCGGTATTCGTGGTGATCGGCGTGATTTCCAGAAGGACATCGGAGCTGTTCCAAGACCGACGTGGACTCTTCATCTCGATGTCGAACACCGCCTCCGCAACCTCGAAGAACTGCATCCGAGCCAGGTAGGTGGTGACGTCCGCTGCCTCGGCGAGTTGGAGCCTGGGAGGAGAGCCGAGGCGATCCCGGGCCACGGTTCCAGCGGCAAGCAGGCCAATGATCCCACTGGGATCGACCCATCTCAGGTGCCGTCCGTCGAAAAGGACCTTCCCGTCCTCACCCTTCGCCAACTCGGCCGCCAACTGGTCGAAGGCGGTGTAATCGAGGGTGCCTGGAACAGAAATGATCTGCAACGGTGCTCCGTTTGATCCGAAGGCGGCGAACCGGTCCTCGGGTCTGACCAAGGTTTCGTTCAAGACCGAGGGCTCAAGGACCCCGTCGGTCGAGGAGGTGGAGGTGGAGGTGGAGACCTCGTGCCCCGCGATACCCCACCGCAGCCCCGGCATTCCGGTTGGCACAGGCCATGGCCTCCTCCAGAGAATCGCCGCTCAGGAGCCGCGCAAAGAAGGTAGCTCCCCATACGTCTCCGCATCCAGTGGGGTCGCCGGAATCGCTCCCTCCTGAAGAGGAGACCCTGCCGGAAAGGCTTCTTTTTTGACTTTCGGGAGGATTGGCGTCTTGCCGCCAGGTGAAGGGGTCCGGCAAAAAACCGGGGCCAACAACGTACCCGGAACCCTCCGGGCCCAAGGTGACGGCGATCAGTCGAAGCTCCGGGCCCAGGTGCGCCGCCGCCCTTTCCCAAGGATCGATCCCCTTCGGAGCAAAAAGGTTGAACTCCTCTTCGTTCACCTGGACGGCGGGGAAAGCTCGGAGCCAGCTGCCCAGACCAGGCAGTTCCCGTGGGAACCGGAAACCTTCAGGCGAGATCCCGGCGAACAACGCATGGAGGTCGGCATATACTGGACCCGAAAAACGGTCCCGAATGCCTCGCGCCGTCTCCAGGTCCATCTCGAGCCCCGTGATAAAATTCAGGTAGAGGGCATCAACCCCTTCCAGGGCGGGGC
>JABDNZ010000162.1 GCA_013043565.1 Gemmatimonadota bacterium
GTTGAATCCCCCACGAAGACTACGTCCCTGGATGGAGGGACCGCGGAGGCCGGTAGTTCGGTGAGTTCGATCCGCGCCCTGGGGATTCTCACCTGACCGGTGACGTCGACTCGCTCTGGAAGAGCCATGACCTCGATGTCGGGCGAAATCCATAACGATACTTCGGGGAGGTCTACCGCCTGGAACTCCTGCCCACGAAATCTGAGTCGGGCCGGTGAAGACTGGGAGGGAACGAGAGGCACGCTCCCTGTGACCTCGACGATGCCGGATCCGGAGCGAAGGCGCCCCTCGAGCCCGATGCCCTCCAACCCTTCCCCTCTTGCCAGCATCTCCACATCCCGGACCTCTAGGCCGAGCCCGGGAATGTTCAGGTTTCCTTCGGCCAAACGGGCTTCTCCCCGAAGCTCCGGATTCCCGACGGTCCCGGAGATCTCAACCCCCACGGTGAGGTCAGCGGCGACCTCCTCGACCTGGGGGAAAAAAGCTTCGACGGCGGAGAAGTCGGTGACCCGCCCTTGGAGACTTCCCGAGACGGCCTGAGGGGAAAGCTCCAAGCCCAGGTGCGTGAACTCCGGGAGCTCGAGCTCCGCCTCGAGGTTGGCGACCTCCGTGGCTCCTTCCACCCGGACGTTCATACCACCCCTGGCCCGGAGTCCCCCTTGGTCCACGGCTCCGTCATATTGGACCTCCGAGAAAAGGAGTTCCCGCTGACCCCAATCGGTCGGGTAACTCAACCCGACGGAACCCACCACCCCGGCGGCCCTCGCCAGAAGACTCCGGTCCTCAGCGAGTCGGACGGTGGCCTCCGAATCCAAAACCCCTGTCAGCGTCCATCCCTCGGGGAGTGAGGGTTGAAAACGGTCTAGGTCCAACCCCTGAACAGAGGTCGTGAGAATCGTAGCCCCAGCCCCTTGCCATGATCCTGCCGCACAGAACTCAGCCAACCCGGACTGCCAGCATGCCTCAGCCACCTCAGCCGAGTCAGCAGAAAGCTTCACCGGCCCTGGCCGCATCAAGGACCAGTCCCCCCAGGGATCAGCCCTGACGTCCAGAGCCTCCAGGGCGCCACTCCAGACCCGATCCTGGAGTCCTCCCACTGCAACGAGATCGACGACGCCCCGAGGCCCGGACCCGATTGCCATCAGGCGGTGAGCGTCCGGTGCGCCCTCGAGATCGAGGGTGAGGGAATCCAACACCTCCTTCCCGCCGTAAACGAACCGAGCGGCTCGGCCGCCTACGGCCAGGGCACCGCCAAGCCGTGGATCGATGTCCGCTTTCAGCTCCACGTGATCGACGCCCACTTCCCCGAAGGAAACACCATTTCCCGAAGCCTGGAGCCGGACCTGAGGAGAGGAGCGAGCGCCCGAAAGGTCGCCCTCCAGCTCCACCCTCCCCTCCGCTCCCGGGACGGCCACGCTCAGATCGGGCGCCGAAAGGGCGAAGGTAAGCTCGAGGGTGTCCGAGACGGTCCCCTCGACGGAAGCGTGGTTGGGCCCCCAGTCCAGTTCGATAGCGCGAAGGAATAGCCGAGCCGGAGAACCGTCGATCCCGGGGCGAGCGGTGCGAATCTGAAAGGCGGCCGATCCTGTTGCAGCCACTTCCTCATCACGTAGCCGTCCGCCCAGGCTGTCCAGGAACACCTCGCCCTCTGTGATACCCGAACTCGAGCCCCCTCGGGTGCGAGCTTGAGCGGCCAGTCGACCCATCCACTGGCTCGGGTCTCTCATCAGGGATGAGGGATTCAGACCTTCGGCGCCGACCCGAAGATCCCAACGGATGTCGGGGGTCCAGGCCACGTCGCCCGTCGCCCTGATCTGCCCCTCCAGAGCTCGGGTCCGGAAGTCATCCAAGACCAGGTGTTCCCGGTCACCCCGTCCCCGGAGCGTGACATTGGCTGAGAGGCCATCGGCACGGGTCCCGGCCCCCTCCATGACCACCCGGTAGGCTGAGGCCGTACCCTGGACCCCCAATGTTCCCTCTGCGCTCTCGAACTCCGCAACCCCCTGGAGAGGCCATTGGATATTCCGCCAAGCCACGTCAAGGTCGAAAACCGGTTCGGACTCCGAAAGGATGATCCGCCCCTCGGCGTCGACTCGTGCCCTGGCCTTCGTCGCCCGGAGCTCGGCAATCTCAACCGTGGAGCCGTACCGGAGTATGGCCCCTTCCAGGTCAATGGGTCCGGTCTGGGGCAGATCCAGGCTGAAGGATCCCCGGGCCTGGAGCGAGTCCAGCGTCCCAGAGGCGAAAACGGTCCCCGCTGCCCGGACCTCCGGCCACTCCGGCCGTATCTGTTGGGCATCGGCATCAGGGAAAGTGAGTTCCATCTCAAAGCGTTGCTCCCCCCTTGGATCCGTCAGTATCACCAAGAACTCCGCATCCATCGGGGCCGTCACCACGCCCTGGACCCGGGCGGCCTCGGGGTTTCCTGATAGGATGAGGCGGCCCTCCACTGGACTCTGATCCGGCCGATCGAGGGCCCCTTCTACCTGGGCTTCGAAGGGGTACGCCCCCTGGGTTTGGACCCAACCCGACACGGCGATTCGTCCCTCAGGTCCGTCCAGATTCAGGTCTGGGAACTCCAAGCGGTCTTGGAAAGACAGGGACTCTGCCCAGAGGCTGTCCAGGCGTCGCTCAGGGACACCGTCCCGCCCTGTGTTCAATGAGATCCTCCTGGCAACCGCCTCCTCCAGAACCAACTTGAGGGGCAATGCCAGCGACGGAAGAGGTGACGGGGGCTCTGCCTCCGCATCCGGGGTCGCGGCCACCAAGGCCACGTCGACATCTTCCACCTCGAGCCATTGCACGAAGAAGGTTCCGCGGAGGAGGGGAAGCAGTCTCGGAGCCAGTCGGACCCGATCTACTCTTACCGTGGCCCGATCCCCTTCGAAAGTGAGTCCCCTGAACTCCATTGGGCCGCGTAGGCGGCCCTTCACCTCATCCACCCGGAGGCCGGCAGGGAACCGGATCTGGACCTGATTCCAGACCGTCCGCATACCCCATTCTGTGGAGAGAGTCAGCCAACCTGCACCAAAGACACCGAACCCCAGGGACGCCAAGACGACCAGGGCCCCGATCCTGCGTCGACTCGACCTCATAGCTCAGGGCCGATATTGAGATGCACCCGGAAGGGGGTGCGGTGGCCGCCCAGTGCGAACGCTCCATCGAGCCGGATCATTCCAATGGGAGAACGCCACCGAAGCCCGATCCCGGCTCCCTTCTCCCAGGGCCTCGAAAAGGAAGTAAGGGCATTGCCCCCGTCCACAAAGGTGGCGACCCCCCAACGATCAAGAATCCGGACATCCAATTCCAGGCTGAGGACCAGCTTCCGGTCGCCGCCAATGACATTCCCTTCCTCATCCAAAGGCCCCAGGGATTGGTACCGATAACCCCTCACGCTGCGATCCCCTCCGGCGAAATACCGGAAGGAAGCCGGCAAAGCCCTGAAGTCGGGTGAGTATAGAGCACCAGCCTCGCCTCGACCCAGAAATCGAACTCTGGACCCCAAGGATCGGACGAGCTTCCCCTCCACGCTGAGCTGCAGTAGCCTCGTATCGCTCACCAGGCCGTCATGGCTTCCACGTATCTGGAAGCTGACGAGGCTGCCCCACGACGGGAAGATTCGGTCGTCGGCTCGCACCCGTGAAAGTCCCAGTCCCAGGACCAAGAGCGTGGAGAGCCCTGAATCCAGTCCCACTTCGAAAGAGGCTCGCTGCAGGGTTACCGAAAGATCCTGTTTCCAACCGCCGAAGAGCTTGGAAAGATTGGCTCCCAGCAGGAAGGTCTCGGTGTCGCTAGTGGATGGATTAGAGTCCACGAAGCCGGCTGAAAAGGAGAGGAGTCCACCCTGAGCCCCCAGAGGCAGCGAATAGCGTGTGGAGAGCCTCCGCTCAATCAGGGACGCCCGAAACTGCCCCTCGGCCCTGTGGCCCTTTTTGTTCACCCGCCGGAATTCGACTTCCACGGTCCCCCTAGGGCCCGTGTCCGTGCCATATCCCGCACCGATCAGGTAGCGTTGGGGGCGATGAGGCGCTAGGTGGACGTCGAGGGGAACCTGGAGCCCGTCCGCCTGGTCCCTCCGAGGCACAATCTCCACGCCGGAAAAGTACGGCCCAGCGGTGACGGCGTTTCGGAGAGTGAGGAGCTGCTGGGCCTCAAAGGGGGCTCCGGGTCGGAACGGGACCATGCGGCGGAGGATCTCCTGATCGAGAACATCCTGGAAGAAAGTCACGGGTCCGAGCTGAAAGCGGGGTCCCGTGATAAAATGCACCATGATCTCTGCAGAGAGCTTCTCTCGATCGACTTCGATCACCGCAGTTTCGAATACGGCGTCCAGGTAGCCCCGCTCCGCAGCCACCCCCTCGAACCTCAGCTTGATCGCTTCGTACCCAGCATGGGAGAGAGGCTCGCCCACCACCAGCTGGCTTTGCTGCAGGACTTCCTGGAATGAGGGATCAGATTCGCCGGACCCCGAAATCCTCAGGTCGACACGAGTCAAAAGCACGGGGGGGCCCGGTTCGATGTTGTAGGAAGCCACCCACCGGCGGCCATCGTACTGCAGGGTCCCGTCCACTCGGGCCTCGTAGTGGCCGAACGGCTGGAGAGCGAGTTCAATCTCTCCTTGGGCCCGCCCGTGGAGGTCCCGAACCCGAGCCGCCTCCATGCTCCCGCCCCCACCTCCTCGAGCCAGGGAGAGTACGGCGAGTACGTTTCGGCGGAGTTCACCATCGACACCCCCTACCTCCACTCTCACCGGTCCTTCCTGTGCGGGAAGGGCAAGAGGTGTGAGTGGGGTAATCACGCCGGCGAGTGCCAGAACCAGGAGGGTCGGACCGAGGTCCTGTTTGAAATGCATTATCCTCCTATCATCTTTCCTCTTGAAGTAAGCGGCCTCAAGGTCCAACCTTCCTTACCCCGCAGGAAAGGCCAACGATTCCCCGAGGCATATACAGGGGGACGAAGGAGGGCATCTGCGGGCGCAAAGCACTCGCGTTTTTCGGTTACTTGCACCCTTCATCGGAAGCTTGGCGTGCGCCGCTGGCCAGAAATAAGAAAACCATGACAGAGATATTCACCGGGCCGGCCGGCTCGGCCCGGTTTGGAGCCATATTTCTTCAGTCAGCCAAGACCGTCCAGCCAAAGGAAATCCTCTGAACCCCTACTCCACATCCGGGGCCCTCGAACACCCCCTACTGAGCCCTGAATGGGGCGGAGGTACGCGTGGCTGAATTGCCCCTCGCCCACACGATTCCGAGCGGATGGCTTCTCCTGGCGACCGCGGTATTCGTACTCCTCAATGGGTTCTTCGTGGCCGCGGAGTTCGCCCTGGTCAAGGTTCGGCCTGGGCGTATCGAGTCCATGGCCTCGGAGGGAAACCTCCGCGCCAAAGTCGTGTCCACGATGCTGCGACACCTGGACCTCTATCTCTCCGCCTGCCAACTCGGCATCACCCTGGCCAGCCTGATTCTGGGCTGGCTCGCGGAGCCGGCTGTGGCATCCTTGCTGATCAAGGCCGCAACCGCCGTAGGGTGGGATGTCGCGGCAAGCCCCTGGATACACCCGGTCGCGCTGGTCCTGGCCCTGGCTGTCATCACGCTGCTCCATATGACCGTAGGGGAGCAGGCGCCCAAGATGTGGGCGATCCACAGATCCGAAGGCACCGCCCTGAACACAGCCTATCCCTTGAGAGTTTTCACCGCTGTGTTCAAACCGCTGATTTGGGTCATCAACGTGATCTCCAATGGCCTCGCCCGGCTCGGGGGCCTCTCGACCGATGACTCCCATCAGAACGCATATGACATTCAAGAGTTGCGGTCGATTCTCATGGAATCCGCCCGGTCCGGGAGTATTAGCTCGAGGCAGAGGCAGTTCGGCGAGAATATCCTCAGTCTCACCAATCTCGAGGTGCGGCACATCATGGTGCCCCGAACGGAGGTGGCCTACCTGTCCGCCGACGACTCTACCGAGCAGAACCTACTCGTCATTCGCGACTCAGGTCACTCGAGATACCCATTGGGAGCTCCCGATCTGGACCACACGGTTGGTTTGATCCTCGCAAGGGATCTGCTGACTCAGCTACTCGACAATCAACAGCCCGACCTCCAGGAGCTGGCCCGGGACCTCCCCACAGTCCCGGATACTCAGCCTTTGTCCCGCTTGATACTCGACATGGCCCGCCTTCAAACACACTGTGCCATCGTGGTGGACGAACACGGGACCGCAGTGGGTATGACATTCCTCGAGGACGCCATCGAGGAGATCGTAGGTCCTCTTTACGATGAGCTTGATGAGAAGCAGAAGCGGATCGAGAAAATCCCCCCGGCCACAGTAAACATGGCCGGTAGTGTACCCCTTCCAGAAGCGGCCAACGTCCTGGGCATCGATTTTGATGAAGAAACCGACACGGTCGGTGGATGGTTGATCGCCACACTGGGGCGGTTTCCAAAGGAAGGGGACTCGGTGGACATTGACGACTACCGTGCAACAGTCGAGGTCCTGAAGGGACACCGAATCGAGTTGGTACGGTTCGAAGAGATCACGGACATACAAGGCGAGTCTTCCGGTGAAAGGGTCGACCGACAGCCGTAGTATGGCATCACGGAACCGGATTCTCCTGAGGTTTCCAGCGCTTCCTCCCTTCAACACGGTGTGTAATGGATGATATCGACTTCATTCGTGGCTGACCTGACCCCCGCACTCCGGATTCTTCTGATCGTGGTGGTTGCCGTCCTGGGCCACTTCCTGGTTCAAACCACACGAACTTTGGCGGAGAGGATCCTGGCCGGGGCAGGTGATCCCAGGCTAGCCAGAAAAGCCGCCGTGGCCAAGCGATATCCCAAGTTCGCCACCATCACCAGCCTGATCGTAAGCGCCCTTACTTTCTTCATCTATTTCGGGGCCGTCGGCCTCGTGCTGCACGAGGTCTTTCCACGCCTCGATCTGGGCACCTACCTGGCCACTGCTGGAGTGATGGGGCTGGCCGTGGCTTTTGGACTGCAGGGTCTGATCCAGGACATAGTAATCGGGTTGACCCTCGTTTTCACCGACGCCTTCGATGTCGGAGACATGATCGAGTTATCCGGGAGCGGGGTCACAGCCCAGGTCGGACGGGTCGAGAGGATCGGTCTGAGGTTCACGGTCATGACCAACTTCCAAGGGCAGCGGGTTTTTGTACCCAACCGGAACATCGTACTCGTCAGCCAGTTCCGGGCCGGTGTCATCCGTGCCTACGTGGACATCCAGATCCCGGCAGGATTGGAAGACGATGTCGTCCGGGAGAGGGTGGAAAGCATAGCACGGGGTTTCCAATCACAGCACCGGGCTGCACTGGTGACGGAGCACGAGATCTTCGGCACATTCGTGGTCGAAGGGGGCGGCTGGCGATACCTGCGACTGCGTTTCCGCCTCTGGCCGGGACAGGGTGCACTGGTGGAGAACCTATTCCGTCAGAGGATTCTGGCGGCGGTGCGGGAGCTGGAACCCGACTACCAGGACTGGATGGTCAGCGTAACCTATCGGGTGGAATGACGGGCATTCTTGATCCTGAGCTTGATGAAGGCTACAACCGCCTGATTCGGCCGGTGACCTCCACCACCACCCTGAATCCGTCGATCGTCCGCGGGAGGGTCTTCCCCGCATCCCGCTCACTCACATAGACCTTGAGGCAGGGCTTTCCGCCCCGCTCCCCGATTGCCGTGCCCGTGACGCCGGGGCGCCCCATGACCCGCGCGGTGAGTTTTCGCTGGGCTGCCTCGAGCTTCGGATCCAAGATCAGCCTCCGTCCACCTGGACCCCGAACCGATCCAGCACCAGATCGATCGGATTGGCGATGGTGTTGTTGGAGCTGCCGGCGAAGAGGAGGCCGACCGGACGCCGGTCCGCGGCCAAGAGGCCCTTGGTGACGACGAGGGACCCCGAGTCTCCCCCGGTGCTGAAGCTCCCGTCGGTGATGATGATCTGACCCTCGAAACGAGCCGATCCGGTCCGGTAATCCACGTCGATCACGGCGTTGATGCCGGTCACACGCCCAACGGTGTGGCCCGTAGTCCGCCCGTACTTCTGGACCTTCATACCCAAGGTGGCTTCCATGGTCGTGGAACGCGGCGTCCCGTAGCCGTCATCGGGGGTTCCGACGCCAAGGTCATCCGAGGTGGTCAGAGCCAGAGCTGCGTCCAGCCTGTTGAGCGGACAGACGATCGCCCCGCAGAACTGAATGGGCTCAAAATCGAAAAGGGTGGCAAGCGCGTCGTCCGGGTTTCGGCCCCCGTCTGTAACACCGGGTTGGAGCAAGTTGTCCCCGGCCTTCCCACGGTTGTTGTTGGCGAAGACGTGGTTGTTGCTGAGAGCGAACACCTGGCTTCCGTCTGTCACCCGGGCCCCGATCGTGCCGGCCGTGATGTCCGGATGCCCCGTGCTCACTCCGATGGGGACCGGCCTGGGAAAGGAGGCCTTGGGATCGATGTCGTTGTCTTCAGCCGCCAGTTTGGTTCTCGAAGGAGGATCGGCGTAACTCAGGAAGGGGCCGGTCAGCTCCACATCCACCGGAATCCCTGCGACGGACTGCGGTAGAGCCGCCGTTCCCAAAGCCGTGACGTAGACCTTCACCACTGCCTTTCCGCCCGATCCTCGTCCCACGGCCGTGCCCACCACTCCCGGTCGGTCCATCCAGTCCTGGGTCACCTGAGCCTGGGCGGCCATGGCCGCCTCCAGAGAGATTTGGGACGGAGTCCGGTCCAGGACCGAGCCCCCCTGAGTAAAGAGGTCGGCCGTTAGTGCCAGCACTGGGGCCAGCCGTGACAGGATGCTTCTCTTCTTAGCCACCAGTTCCTTCGAAGACGTGAGTGCTACTCAAGAATAAGGGTGCCTGCACTCATCCACCTACTGTTGATTGGACGGTTGTGTTCCGCCAGGTGTTGCCAGGACCACGTATCGAGAGTGCAAAAACCCGGACATTCCACCCTGAAACACCACCCGATACCACTCCCCGGCCCCACCCATGACCCTGAACGAAGATTCAGTGTCCAGCTCGCCCAGGATGCTGCCCCTGGTCGAGGGTCCTCTCCTCAGGCGAACGCCTTCCTCACTGACGTTTCCGTTTGCCCCCAGGCCGCCGAGATCGACGACCACCTCCGGGGCCTGAGGCGGGATGGGGAGGATGAGGTCCCACGGGTCCACCGCACCTCTCCGATAGGCCCCAAAGTGGAGATGCGGCGGGGTGGTCCGAGCATTCCCCGTATTGCCCACCAGGCCCACCGTGTCTCCAGCCTCCAGTTGTTGCCCATCCCGGACCAGAGCCCGATCGAGGTGGGCGTAGTAGATGGCGTGCCGCCCCTCCGCCTCCCTCTGCCAGACCACACGGCCACCGATGTCCGTGGTATCGACCGAGGTCACTCGGCCGGCGGCGGCAGCCAACACGGGGGTCCCCCGAGGCATGAAGATGTCCACACCATGGTGCTCTCTTCGGCCTCCATCCCTGGAATCCCCGAAGACGCTCCCTATGTCGATCTCGCCGGCACCGGCCACCGGAAACTGCCATGGGGCACCCACTCGGGCCGAGATCCCGAATCGCCCGCCGTCTCCCTCTCTCGGCTGGAGACGAACGACGTACTGACCCGTCTCGGGAGAATCAAAGACCCATCCCCCGGCCTCCATCGCCTCGCCCACCAGGAAGGCTGGGCGTCGAGTGTCCCCCGCCTCACCGCCAAGGAGGCTATCCGGCGCTGCCCGGTAAAGGTCGACAAAGAGCGGAAGCCTATCCCCGTCCTCCATCCGCACGTCGAGGTGGAGGCGTTGACCCCTGGGAATCCGGAGTCGGAGTCCCAGCGCCTGGGAAGGGGCGGGCGGAAATAGGCCGATTTCCTGATACGCCGATCCCGGGGACAGAGGGAAATCGATGGCCCTGAGTGACGCCGCTTCCCATTCCCTCGCATTGGCCGCGCCTTCCGCGGCCCCTCGAGGGAGGGAGAGGAGGTGGGCTTCGTGGGGGGTCGGCGTCCGGAAGAACTCCGGCTGCCTCGCGGATTCGACGTCAACTCGCCAGGACGCTGCTGGTACGATGACCCATGCTCCCACAACAACCAGACCGATGATTCGGGCACGGCTGGTCTTCTTCCGAACCTTCCGATCATCGGCCAAGGCCGTCTTCAGTTGTTCGTACCGGAGCTTCGCTTCGGCGTGGCGATCCATGGTTAATCAGACGAGGCACCAAGGGGTCAGGTTTCGAAAAGACCCGGCTGGGGGCCCCGGCAAGGGAGGTGCAACATGTCGGCTCATCCATTCATGGGACAGCCCGATCACGGGAACAAGCCTGCCTTCCCGTCACGGATCAACAAAGTTGTTATGGGTATATGGATAGAAAAATATGGGTACCCATATGAAAACAACGATTGAGGTCTCCGACGCGTTGTTGGAGGCAGCCAAGCGGCATGCGAGGGCCCGAGGCACCACGCTTCGGACTGTGGTGGAGGAAGGGCTGAGGGCAGTCCTCAGTCGGGAGGGCCCGATGGTTTCTTTCAAACTCCGGCAGGCGAGCGTAGACGGACACGGTCTCCGACCTGACGTCAGGGAGGGAGGCTGGGATCGAATCGCGGAGCTCGTCTACGAGGGGCACGGCGGATGATTGCGGTAGACACCAACATTCTGGTCTACGCACATCGCCGGGATACCGACTGGCACCAGGCGGCGGCTGAAGCCGTGAAAGGGCTTGCCGAGAGCCGAGGACCGTGGGGCATTCCGTGGCCTTGCATCCACGAATTCCTGGCGGTGGTCACTCACCCGCGTATCTATGATCCACCAAGCTCCATGGAGGCAGCCCTCGACCAGATTGCGGCGTGGATGGAATCACCCTCCCTCGTCATGCTCCCGGAGGCCCACGGGTACACGGATCATCTCGCCAGAATGCTGGTGACTTCAAGAGTCGTCGGTGCCAGAGTCCATCACGCCCGGATCGCTGCCCTGTGTGTGTATCACGGCGTCCGGGAGTTATGGTCGGCGGACCGGGATTTCAGTCGCTTCCCGGGCCCGTCAGTACGGAATCCCCTCCTGGCCTGACAGCCGAACCTCAGCGGGACAGGGCCCTCGAGTGGGTCCCACCCTTCTCGGAAACCGCCGTGACCATGACCCGGGGCATCCCGCCACCCCCGGACCTCACCATCCACTCAACGGTCTCCGGGAGGGACCGATTCCCTTGGAGATGCCCGACGTCCACCGTCTCGTCGCCGAACACCACTTCTCCCGGACGCACCGTGATGGACACTTTTACGGTTTTGGCGGTTCGGTTGGAGATCGCCTGATCCGTAACGTTTGTTGGCAGATAGCCTTGGTTCTGTACCTTGGCGGTAACTTTGTATATCCCCGCCTCCACACGCTCGGCGCTGACATCAGTCACCCGGACCAGCGGTGACATGGAAGCCATCCAGTTGTTCCAAGCCGTGTGCTCAGACAGGAACTCCTCGAAGACCGGACCTGGGGTCGTCATCGTGTTCGTGTAGGTTCCTCGGGATTCGTCGAAAACCTTGCCCACCCACCCACCGATCTCGACCTCACCAAGTTGAGGATGATTGAAAGGCTTCCAGTCCACGAAGATCTTCCCATCCATCTCCGTGTCGTTCCAGCGAAGTCGTTCCATTTCGCTGGCGTTCCCGTCCTCGTCATAGTCACAGAAGGGAGCGTAGGAGCCCATCTCCGGCACCCAGCTCGGGACGCCATAGTGGTCGTAACCCCACCCGATCATCACACCCCAGATGGCCCCATACCGCGGGGGGCCACCTCGGCCGAAGACCGGCGTCACGTTCTGCCCGTTGATGAGCTCGGTGTACTTGGCGCC
>JABDNZ010000163.1 GCA_013043565.1 Gemmatimonadota bacterium
CCATGAGATGGGGCATGCCCTGGGCCTGCCCCACAGCGACGACCCCAGGGATGTGATGTTCCCCACCAACACCGCGACCCGGCTCACATCGAGGGATTTTCGGACTCTAGCCGCCTTGTACTCATTCCCAAACGGCGCCGAGATCCGGAAATAGGCGGTTCGAGGGCCAACCCCCGAAGCCGGCCCTTCGTCAATCCTCCCGAACCAGCCCGTACCGTTCGATCTTCTTGTAGAGGTTAGAACGCGGCATGTCCACGCTCCGAGCGGTCTCGGACACGTTCCAGTCATGTTCTCGGAGCTTCTGGAGGAGATAGGCCCGCTCTGCCTGTTCCTTGAACTCCGCAAAGCTGGGGGCTTGGAGAAGCTCGGACCCGAAACCGCCTGCCGCGTCCCCGCCCGACACCAATAACTCCACATCCTGGGCCCCTATGGTCGGCCCGGATGAGAGGATCATCAGCCTCTCCACCGTATTACGAAGCTCCCTGACGTTCCCCGGCCAGTCCAACGACTGCAGGTGGTCAATGGCCCCTGGGGTGATCTCTCGGGGTGTCACCCGGTCGGTCTCCTCCAGGAGATCCACAAAATGCCGGACCAGCATGGGGATGTCCTCACGCCGGTCCCTCAAAGGAGGGATCTCTATGGGAACGACGTTCAGCCTGTAGTAGAGATCCTCTCGGAACCGTCCTTCACGGATCTCTTCCTCCAGATCTTTGTTGGTGGCTGCCACAACGCGGACGTCCACCTGGATCGACTTGGAGCTTCCGACCCGCGTGACGACCCCTTGTTCGAGGGCGCGGAGGACCTTGGCCTGAGCCGCCAGGGACATATCCCCTACCTCGTCCAGAAAGAGCGTTCCCGTGTGAGCCTGTTCGAATTTTCCTGCCCGGTCCGCCACCGCGCCTGTAAAGGAGCCTTTGATGTGACCGAAGAGCTCCGATTCGATCAGCTCCGAGGGTATCGCCGCGCAGTTGACCTCCACGAAGGGTTCATCGGCACGTGTGGAGAGCCTGTGGATGGCTCTTGCCACCAGCTCTTTGCCAGTGCCGTTCTCCCCGGTGATCAGGACACGGGCCTCGGTGTTCCCCACCCTCTCGGTTCGTTCCAGAACCTGCCGGATCTGAAAGGACGATCCCACGATCTCGTGGCGGCTCTCCACCTGGCTCAGGAGGCGCTCCACGCTGGCCGACAACCCTTTGACCTCTAGGGCGTTCCTGAGGGTGACCAGCAGTCGGTCCGTATCCAGGGGTTTTTCCAGGAAGTCGTATGCGCCCTTGCGAGTCGCGTCCACGGCCGTGTCGATGGTCCCGTGACCGCTGATCATGATGACCAACGCCTGGGGGTCCTCTGAACGAATCCGATCGAGGACCTCAAGGCCATCCATCCCGGGCATCTTCACGTCGAGGAAAGTCACGTCGGAAGGGGAGTCCTCCATCATTGCGAGGGCGTCGGGACCGTTCCGAGCCACCCGGACATCGTGACCCTCGTATTCAAAAACCTGCTTGAGGGCGTCGCCGATGGATTCTTCGTCGTCGACGATAAGGATTTCAGCCATAGGGGCCCGACCGTCAGGGATTGCGGGATATGATGAGGCTGTCCGTCAGAATGTATGCCGAGCCCATCCCCCGGGGTAGCGGAAAGAGCAGGGCCTCGGGCGGGAGTCCAGACCTGGGTTCACGACCCATGGCGTCCAGGATCTCAGGAATCAACCGGCCAGGGAGAGGGATCCTGGAGGCTTCGACGCGGTGAACGAGGAGCCCCACTTCCCGGTCCCCGAAGGCCATCAAAGAAGCTTCGAGCGTTACATCCAGAGTGTCGGGGAGCATCCCGAGGATCGGACCGAGATCCGGGAGTTCGGGGAAGGCGGTCAGAGCGACTCTGGACCGGAAGTGAATGCGGCCGTCTTTCAGCGTGACCTCGGGGTCGGCTACCCCGTCCGGGATAAGATCCGAAATCGAATAGCGAAGGACGGAGGTCAACTCTTCAGCTCCTAGTGAGAGTTGGTCGGGGCCGTCCCCGCTGTGAAAAACCTGGACGCTGGACATAACGGAATCGGCCAGTTCCTGCGAGAAAAACCGTTCTTCCGTGGTTCCCTGTCCGTCGACTCCGAGCCATTCGTGTACTCTGGGAAAGACCTGAGGTCCCCACCGCCAGCCGGCATAAGCCGCCGCGATCAGAAGAACCATGATGAAGAGGTTCCGGATCAGTTTTCGAAGCCCCTGGAGCACGGCTCTAACCCTTGGTGCTCTTTAAAGGGAAGCTTGAAAGAACCTCGTACCTGGCCCCGGAGGAGGAGAGGTGACTCTCCATCAAATCGAACCTCCGAACCTTGACCTCACTTCCGTAGGTCAGGTCCGACGCCAGGGAATCGAGACCCCGGAAGGCACCGGCACCGTCCTCGGCCTTGGCCCTGCCAAGGGTGAAGTGAGGGTGAAAGGCTCTGGTCTCCCGTTCAAAACCTCTCTCGGACAAGGCCCACTCGAGGTCCTGTTTCAGGCATCGCAAGGCAGGGGAGGGCTCCACCCCCACCCAGATCACTCTGGGCCGCCTGATGGTCGGAAACGCCCCGAAGCCCCCGATGTCCATCGGGAAGGCCAGGGTGGAACCGGCAACACGTCCGAGGACTTCCTCAATTCCACTTGTGTATTCCGGCCGCACCTCCCCGAGGAACTTGAGGGTGAGGTGGAAAGAATCTGGGCCCACCCACCGAACGGGGAAGTCCCGCTCCCGGAGGGCCCGGGCCGAGCGGTGGATCTTCTCTCTCTCCTTTTTCGGAATATTGATCGCGATGAACAGTCGCATATGTCTCCCGATTCTCGTCTCCCACGCCCGAGGCCCGGCGTTACCATCGCGAACCTTCGAGCCCATTTTGATGAACCTCCCCACAGTGGGTCATTCGGTCAAGCTGGCCGTCGCACCAGGCTATTTCATGCCGGGAGGCAGGTCTGCTCTGAGATCCTTCTTACCCTCCACCAGGTTGTGATACATCCGTCTGGTGGGATAGGCGAAATCCAGGTCCGGGGCCTCGCTGAAAGCATCGAGGATGGATTCCCACAGCTCCTCCGCCTGGCCTCGCCGCTCCCGGGCCTTACAAATGTACCTAAGCGTGAGGAGGACCCCTGAATCTTCAACCGATGTATAGACTATCGGAGTAAGCTTCTGGAAGTGGATGAGGAACTTTTTCGTGGCCTTCCTCATGGCCCTCTCCGCTTCTTTTCCCGTGTCCCCGACGTGTTCGTCCAGTATGCCCTGGAGGACCTCTTTCCCTCTCCGCCAATCACTCTCGAAGGTCACCATGACCGGGATCTCGTTCCAGATGAACTCGAACTGGGCGGTGTAGTTGAAGAGAGGTTCGGTGAAGACCAGAAGGTTCGGGACGTGAATGACCCTCCCCGTGCTTTGATCTGCATCCACCCAGTTCCCTATCTCAAGCAGGGTAAATTGAAAAAGGCGCAGATCGACAACGTCCCCGGCTCGGTCTCCGAGCTGGATCCGGTCTCCCATCTGAAACGGCCGGCGCCATAGAATGAACACCCATCCGGCCATGCTGGTGATCACGTCCTTCAGGGCAATGGCCACGCCGGCCGAGAGAAGACCGAGGAAGGTACCCAAGGACCGGAGCCCCTCCAGCCAGATGGTACCGACCATCACCACGGAAAGGAGGAGAGCGACGTAGGAGGTGCTCTTGGACCACTGGTAGACGATCCTCGGGTCTTCCACTCTTCGATCGACCACCCGAAGGATGATTCGGCGGAGACCGTAGATGGCCACCACGGCGATGATGGAGAACAGGACGTTGTTTTGAACCGCATTCCCCATCCCGGTGACACCCTCGATCCAGCCCCTGACCCCAGCCTCGACGTCCCCGATGACTCTCTCCCCTACGGGCGCTACCAGCGTGTCAGCTTCTTGAAACAGATGTATGCCCAATGTCAGGTCTCCTCACCGGAAACGGATAATGGCCGTTCCACTTCGTACACGGTTTTCTTCAACTCCGGTCCCCGAAATGTGCCGCCTCCTGAGACGGACGGTTTTTTTTCCACCGGGCACCCTTCCGAGGAGGGGCGCCCCGAGTCCGTTGGGTAGTGATGACGATCACCGCAGATAGAATAACAAATGCTGCAAGCCCGATCCGAAGGGACATGGGCTCTCCCACCACTGCCCACCCCAAAAGCAAAGCCACCGCCGGGTTCACGTAAGCATAGGTGGACGCCACCGCCGGGGTCGTGTTTCTGAGGAGCCAAATGTAGGAAGAGAATCCGATGAGGGAACCGAAGACCACGAGGTAAGCGAAGGCCAGCACCGAAGCCGCGGAAATCCCTGACGGATCCAGAGCGGCTACTTCTCCTCGGACCAACCCCAGAAAGAGCAGGGCGCCACCTCCTGCCAGTTTCTGGACGCCGATCCCCACCGCTGCGGAGGCGGGCCGCGGCCCGTAACGGGCGACGAGTGACCCGGCGGACCAGCAGGCAGCGCCCAGCAGGACCAGCAAACCTCCAAACAGGTCGTCCCTCCCGGCCATGCCGATCTCTCCACCGGTGACCAGGATCCCCACACCCGCAAAGCCCCAAATGATACCGAAGCTGAGGCCGATCCCCGGGGGACCCCCTTTGCCAAAGGCCCAGTCCTGGAGGACGATCCAAAGCGGAACCGTGGCCACCAGGAGGGCTACCAGTCCCGAGGGCACGAACTGCTCCGCCCAGACGACTGCGCCATTCCCTCCGAGGAACATCAGGACCCCCGAGACCGCGCTTGTCCTCCAGATGGCGGCCGTGGGCAGTGACGCCCCTTTCCACCCAGCCCACGCCAGAAGGAGTGCTCCCGCCACGAGGAACCGGACACCCGCCATGAGGAAGGGAGGGAGGGTTTCAATGGCGATCCGGATCCCCAGGTAGGTCGACCCCCATATGAAATAGACCGCCCCCAGTGCCAGCACGAGTTTCCACCCCGACCCGCGGAGGGAAGAAGCCTGCATAGTGGTCTTTGCCTACCCTTTCTCGTTCTCCTCGACGGGGAGAACCCTGGGGGATTCAGACGGGGGAGGCTCGATCCATGCTTCTATACTGGATGGTCTCGGCCACGTGGGCCGGTTCAATTTCGCGGGAGGCATCCAGATCCGCCACGGTCCGGGCCACCTTCAGAATCCGGTGGTAGGCCCGGGCCGAAAGGCCCAGACGGTCCAAGGCCCTCTGCAAGAGACGGGCGACCTCAGGAGAGGCGCTGCAATGGCGACGAATCTCACCCGGTCCCATTTGGCCATTGCAGTGAACCCCCTCGAGGGACCGAAAGCGCCGCCTCTGGATCGAGCGTGCATCCTGGACCCTTGCTCGAACCGTTCGGCTCTCGCCGACGGGACCCTGCCCGGAGAGCTCCTGGAAGGGGACTCGGCCAACGGGCACATGAAGGTCGATCCGATCCAGAAGGGGACCCGAAACGCGGTTCCTGTAACGCACCACCACCGCCGGATCGCAGAGACATCGATTGTCCCCGTCCCCATAGAATCCGCACGGACATGGGTTCATGGCCGCCACCAACATGAATCTCGACGGAAACCGTAAAGAAACCCTGGCCCGGGCCAAGACCACCGTGCCGTCTTCCAGGGGCTGTCGAAGGGCCTCCAGGACGTTCCTCCGGTATTCCGGGAGCTCGTCGAGGAAAAGGACTCCATTATGTGCCAGGCTTACCTCCCCGGGCCGGGGAATGCCACCGCCCCCCACCAGCCCGGCATCACTTACGGTGTGGTGAGGGGAGCGGAAGGGCCGGCCCCTTACGAGGGGGTGTCCGGCGGGTAGGACTCCCGCCACGGAATGTACCCTGGTCGTCTCCGTGGCTTCCTGGAGTGAAAGGGGCGGGAGAATCCCCGGAAGCCGTCTGGCGAGCATGGTTTTTCCAGCGCCGGGAGGGCCGAAAAGGAGGAGGTTATGGCCGCCGGCCGCCGCGACCTCCAATGCTCTCTTGGCACGCCCTTGGCCCCGGACCTCGCTCAGATCTCCCGCCGCCCGGAGGTCGGTCTGATTCAGGGTGTATGCGGGAACAACGGCGGCTTGGATCGGCCTTTTACCCCGTAGATGAAGGACGACCTCAGTGAGGGTCGCTGCTCCGAGAATCTCGACTCCCTCCACGACGGCCCCCTCCGCTCCGTTGGCCTTGGGGACTACGAGGCTTCGGACGCCCTCCCGTCGGCACCCCTCCGCCATCGAAAGGACCCCTCTGATGGACCGCAGGGTGCCGTCCAGTCCCAGTTCCCCGGCAAAAGCCGACCCCTCGAGGGTTCGAGCCGAAAGCTCCCCGGCTCCAGCCAGTAGACCCAGAGCCAGAGGTAGATCCAAGGCACTACCCTCTTTTCGGATGTCTGCGGGCGCCAGGTTCACCGTGATCTTTTTCGGAGGGATGGAAAAACCCGAGTTCTTCAGTGCGGACCAGACCCTTTCCCTGCCCTCCCGTACAGCCCCCTCCGCCAGCCCCACCACGGCGAAACCCGGGAGCCCGACTCCCAGGTCCACCTCTACGCGCACCAGATAGCTCTCGATTCCCCGTAGGGCAGGCGACAACAACTGAGCCAACATTTCCTTCCGCCCTCCTGCTTGCTCACACTCTTGTATTCCGAACCTCGTCCCTCCCGGGGGGGCTTGCCTTATCCCTCCGTCCTCCCGAGAGTCCTGACCCAACAGAGGCGTTCCGAGGGGGGCGAGGCCATGGGCGATGGGGCTGGAGGAACAGGCGGTGTCCACCGATTCGGTCCCGCACAGGTGGGTTCTGGGAGCCCGAAAGCGAATACGGGATGAGACAACTGGTATTGGTGGATTTCGACGACACGTTGGTCAGGACGGCGCCGGCTTTTCAGCAGGCCCGGGAGGCCCTTTTCTCCCTCCTGGAAGAGCACGGTTTCTCCCGGGAAGTCTCCCGTCGAGTACACCATGACGAGGTCGATCCCGCACTCCTGGCCGAACACGGAATGGGTCCTTTTCGGATGGCGCCGTCCTTTCGGGAGACCTACGAGCGACTCTGTCGGCAGGAGGGGATGGATCCGGATCCGGACCTGGCCGAAAGGTGCGCTTCATTGGGCCGGGATTTCCTGGGGCGACCACAGGTTATGGACGGGAGTCTGGAATCCCTCCGGCTTTTATCGGAGGCCGTGGCGACGGTGGTATTCTCCCAATCCGCCCAGGTGGAGTACCAACTGGGCAGGATCCGGGATGCCGGCGTCATGGAGATCCTCCCGGTGGAGCGGATTCGCATCACCGAGCGGAAGACGACCGAGACCTTCAGGGAAGCCTTGTCTCACTTCGGGATCGGCGATCCCGCAAGGGCCACGATGGTGGGTAACAGCCTCCGAAGCGACATCAATCCGGCCCTGACGGTGGGCGCCGGAGCCATCCTGGTGGAGCCATATGAGATGTGGGAGTATGACAACGTCCCGCCTGTCTCCGATGCCTTCCTTCGATTCCCGACCTTCCGAGAGGCTGCGGAGTTCCTCCTTGGGCGGGACAAGACGTCTCACCCGTGAGTCCACAAAAGCCTCGATAATCCCACCGCTGGACCTATGAGCTTCCCCTCCTGTCACCCCCCAAACCAACCGCGCAGAGATGGAGGGGATCCGCCATCTGCCCCTTCCGGGTGGAGGCCCAACCGCACGAGCCGTTGCGACCCACCGAAACCTGGTTACTTTTCCTCGGCTTTGGACGAACATTCCCGGACATCGGTCTGCCTGAAGAGGCCATTGAAGGGTGGGCTCGATGGGCATGGATATTGCTCTCGCCCGAGCTGAACGAAGCTGACCGAGAACGCTAGTCTTAGGCGCTGACCGAAGACGATTATTCCGACGTTGACACCTGCACTCTCCGAAACGGAGTTGACGAATGAAGGTCGCTGTCCTGAGGGAAACCAATTCGAACGAGACTCGTGTGGGCCTGGTTCCGGACGGAGTGAAGTTCCTCAAGAAAAAAGAGATCGAGGTCGTGGTGGAGAAGGACGCGGGCCTACGGGCCGGCTTCCCGGACTCCGCCTACGAGGAGCAGGGGGCGACGATCGCCCCGGATGCTTCCGCTGCTGTCTCGGGGGCCGAGGTGGTCCTCAAAGTTCAGCCCCCTGCGGTAGAAGAGGTTGGGGTCTTCGCAAAGGGCCAGGTCCTGGTGAGCTCGCTCCAGCCTACCATGAATCTGGAAATTGTGAAGGCGCTCAGGGACGCGGGCGTCACCACCATGGCCATGGAGCTGATGCCCCGGATTACCCGGGCCCAGTCCATGGACATTCTCTCCTCCCAGGCCACGGTGGCCGGTTACAAGGCGGTACTTCTGGGGGCAAACGCGATTGGGAAGTTCCTTCCCATGCTCACGACGGCCGCCGGCACGGTGCGCCCCGCCAAGACCCTCACCCTGGGTGCTGGCGTCGCGGGCCTCCAGGTCCTTGCAACGTTCCGCCGTTTGGGCGCGGTGATGGAAGCTTTCGACGTTCGCCCTGCGGTGAAGGAGCAGTGCGAGAGCCTCGGCGCCAAGTTCCTGGAGTTGGATGTCGGGGACATGGAGGATGAGGGGGGATACGCCAAGGAGCTTTCCGAAGACCAGCATGAGCGCGAAATGGAGATGCTGGCCGAAGCGGTGAAGGACAAGGACATTGTCGTCACCACCGCCCAGATCCCTGGGCGGCAGGCACCGATTCTCATCACCAAGGACATGGTGGAAAGCATGATGCCCGGGTCGGCCATCGTCGATCTGGCTGCGGAGACGGGTGGGAATTGCGAGCTCACGCAGGCCGGCGAGACCATCGACCACCACGGGGTGAAGATCATCGGCCCCGTGAACTTGGCGGGGACCATGCCCTTCCATGCCAGCATGATGTTCTCCAAGAACCTCGTGACCTTCGTCATGGAGATGGTGAACAAAGAAGATGGTGCCTTGAACCTGGATTTCGAGAACGAAACCATCGATGGCACCTGCGTCACCTTTGAAAACGAAATCCGGAACCAGCCCACCAAGGAAGCTTTGGGCTAGGGAAACGCGACAATCACGCGTTTCCAGGGGAAACGCGATTGCCTGGGAAGTAACGATCGACTCGTCGACCTTCCACTTTGGGAGATCTTGAATGGACAGTATGCCGATCATGTTGGTGGGCCTTTATGTCTTCATCCTGGCTACGTTGGCCGGGAAGGAAGTCATTACCAAGGTTCCCCCGACGCTCCACACGCCTTTGATGTCCGGTGCAAATGCGATTTCCGGCATTGCCATCATCGGAGGCCTCATCATCTCGGCCAAAGCCGACATGGCGAACGAACCAATCGTTGCCATCCTGGGCCTCGTCGCCATCATCTTTGCCACCATCAATGTGGTGGGGGGCTTCATGGTGACGGACCGGATGCTCGAGATGTTCAAGAAGAAATAAGGTCCGGCTTTTGATACCCGGATTTCCTGAGATCATGAAACTGAGAACGAGGAAACTTCTGTGAATTTCTTTGCGGATCTGGCCTACCTGCTGTCGGCCTTCCTCTTCGTCGCCGGCCTTAAGCAGCTCTCCTCACCGGCCACGGCTAGGAGAGGGAACCAGATGGCGGCTACCGCCATGCTTATCGCTATCGCCGTGACCCTGGTGGAAACAGAGATCCTTACCTGGACCTGGATCGCCGTGGGGATCATCATCGGCTCCCTCATCGGGGCTGCGACGGCGCGGATGGTGAAGATGACGGCCATGCCCGAGATGGTGGGCATATTCAACGGTTTCGGCGGCGGAGCATCGGCTCTTGTAGCCGGGGCGGAGTTCATGAACCTCCAGCAGGCTGGGGTCCTCCCGGTTGGACCGGGCTCCACGATCATGCTGGCCATGCTCATCGGCGCCGTGACCTTCTCCGGATCAGCGGTGGCTTTCGGAAAACTGGCCGGACACATCACCGGAAACCCGGTGACCAACACTTTCCTGAAAGGCCTGAACGCCGTCTTGTTCCTGTTCCTCATAGGAGCCGGCGTCTACATGGTCGTCCAGAACCCGGACATGACCATCTTCCTGGCCTTCATCGGAGCTTCCCTACTCCTGGGAATCCTTCTGGTGAATGCCATCGGAGGGGCCGACATGCCCGTGGCCATCTCGCTGCTGAACTCCTATTCGGGTTTGGCCGCATCCATGGCCGGGTTCATCCTGGGCAACATGATCCTGATCATTTCCGGTGCCCTGGTCGGGGCCTCGGGGCTGATC
>JABDNZ010000177.1 GCA_013043565.1 Gemmatimonadota bacterium
GGCCTGTTCATGATCCGTCCGGCACGGGTGGCCTTCACGGACTTCATGGACCCATCTGTTTGGTTCATCATCGGCTCTCTGATGATCGGTATGGTATTCACGAAGACCGGCCTGACCAGGCGGATGGCCTACAAGATGTTGGCCTTGGTAGGGGAGCGGACCAGCATGATCTACCTGGGCTGCTTCACCATGACCTCACTGCTGACGCTGATCATGGCTCATACGGCGGTGGCTGCTACCATCTACCCGCTACTGGTGGCGGTGTACGCCCTTTACACCGATGAGCCGGGACCCACCCGTTTCGGAAAAGGGTTGTTCATGGGGATGGCCTTTGTTGCCGGAGCGGGGAGTATCATCACACTGCTGGGAGCCGCCCGCGGAGCTGTGGCCATCGGCTTCTTCGCGGAGACCGAAGGCAGAACGATCGGGTTCTTCGAGCTCACCTGGTACATGCTCCCGGTGGGGGTCCTCATGACGATCCTCCTGTGGGGATTCTTCATGCTCTGGTATCCCCCGGAGAAGAAGACCATTCCCGGTCTTCGAGACCGGGTGGCCCGGTTGAGTCAGGCCCTCGGCCCCATAACCCGAAATGAGATTCTGGCCCTGATCGTGGTCCTGGGAACGATCGCTGTTCTGGGCCTACGGTCCTTCGTTCCTTCGCTGGCGGAGGTGGACAAGAGCGCCATTATCCTCCTCCCCACGGTCCTGCTCTTCCTTTTCAAGGTTCTCTCACTGGACGACCTGGAGGGAACCTCCTGGAACATCGTCCTTCTTTTCGGCGGGGCCATGAGCATCGGCCTTTGCCTCTGGCAGACGGGGGCGGCCTCCTGGCTGGCTGTTCACTGGCTGACGCTTTTCCAGGGGGCTCACTGGCTTGTGTTTGTCATGGGGATCGCCGTCTTCGTTCTCCTCATGACCAACTTCATCATGAACGTGGCAGCCATCGCCATCTCCATGCCGGTGGCGCTGGTCATGGCTCCCTATCTGGGGGTGGCGCCTGAGGTCATCCTCTTCGCATCCCTGGTGGTGGCGGGAATGCCCTTCCTCCTCCTGGTGGGAGCGGCCCCCAACGCCATCGCCTACGCCAGCGGCCAGTTCACCACGAAGGAGTTTTTCGTGGCCGGGCTTCCGGCCAGCGCCCTCCTCCTGGTCGTGCTGACCTTTTTCGTCTGGCTTATCTGGCCCCTGATGGGGATGCCGGTGGTCGTGAGCTAGAGGTCGACGGCCCGGAGGACCGAGGGGGTCCTTCGGGCCGCCCGGCCTTACCCCGCGAAGGCCTCCAACCGCGCGAGGAGCGCATCCTGATCGGCTGCGCCGGAAACCCCGATGAGGTTTTGGTCCGTCCAGGTGACCCCGACCAAGCCACGGTAGGGGACTTCCCGGAAGAGGACCTCCGACCCACCGCTCTCGAAAGAGGACCATTCTCCCGTCAGGCCGTCCCAGACCTCCTGGGCTGCCTCGGGAAGAACCACGAACCCCTGCCAGCTCTCTTCGCCTTCTTGTGAGTAGTCAGCAAAGACACAGTCCGTGAGCTCAGTGAGGCCCAGGAACGCTTCGGCCTGGTAGGCCTCGGAGCCCGGTACCATTCCGTCCGCCGGGAGGAGGCCGAACTCGGCGGGGGGCGTGGCGGATCCCGGGAGGCTGGCCGCCAGCGCCTCCAGGAGACCGGTGCCGTTCTCCATGGTGAGCTCCCCTTCGAAAACGTTCACCTTGGCGTACGTGCTCCCTTTCAGAAGGAGCGCCTGGTAGGGAGGGGAAACCAGTGCGGCCACCGCTTCCGACACATCGACAGCTTCCCCCGAGGCCTCCCGCTCGAAAACGCCGTACGCGTTCAGGGGTGTGCCCATGTCGTAGAGGTCCACGGTGACCGTCAGGTCTCCGGAGGTCAGGTCGGTCGTTCGGCAGCTCCGCACTCCGTATGAGACAAAAAGCTCGGCGGCGCCATTGATGTACTCCCACAGGTTGTCTGCGTCGTAAACCAGGACCTCACCTGGTTGGGCCCACCCCTCGACCTCGGGGAATTCGGACCCACCGCTGGAACATCCTGATGTGGAAACCAGGGCCAAGACGAGGCCAAGGACCAGGTTCCGATTTCTATTTCTCAGTCCCACGAGGTCACCTCCGCATTTGTCCCTATTCAGGGTTGTGGTCCAGACCGGTTACGCCAGCGTCAGAAGGGTGTGGACCTGATGCATGGTTGTCGGAATATCCAAGCCGTGGGGGCAGGCGCCCTCGCATTGCCCCCGGCATTCGAGACATTGCGAGGCCGACTTCCTTCCCAAGGTGGCGTACTTGGACATTGCGTATTTCTCTCGCCCCTGACCCTGGTAGTAGTAGGCGTATCGCATGACCGTGCTCACCGGGACTTGGAAGGGGCAGGCTTCGGAGCACTCGGAGCAACCATGCCTGCAGTATTGGTTGTCCAGGGCAAGACCGATCTGATGAAGCATCTCCTCTTCCGGACGGGTCAGCCGGGTGCCGGAGAGGGGAACGACCTTGTCCACCAGATCGAATTCGGTGAAGGAGACACAGGCCGTGTGCATGTCCGGATTCTGCAGGACCCAATGGATGCTCCCCAAACGTAGTTGGTCCTGCGTCTGAATCCCGTACATGTCGGCGAAGGGGCGGGTCTTGTCGTACGTGTCCTTCAGACGGGCCGCTTGGTCCCTGAGACGCTCGAGGGCTCGTTCCCTGGTTCGGCCGCGGCTCGTCTGCCTCGCGATGTATTGTTCCTGGCTCTCCGAGAGGTTTTCGGGATCCACCGGTTCGTACTCCAACGACCCGGGGGACGTCTTCATGGCGGTCGTGCCCACGTTGTTGGCCTTGCAGGCTGCGATGATCTGATCGCTCTCTTCATGGTTCATGAAGTTGTAGACCAGGAGCATCATGTCGAACCGGCCGTCCTCCGCCGCCGCACTCAAGATTTCTCCCATGCCAGGTCCGTGGTTGGACACGCCGGTGAACCGGACCCTTCCCTCGGCCTTCAGCTGATCCATGGCGGCATGGTACCCAGGATGTCCCAAGGCCTCGACGCTCGGGACCGCATGCATGGAAAAAGAATCGACGTAGTCGGTATTGAGACGATCCAGGCATTGCCGGACCTTCCGGATGACTGCTTCCGCGTTGTCTCCGTCCCCGACTCTTCCCTTTGTGGCGATGAAGACCTTGTCCCGATCCATGTGCTGCAGGGCTTCGCCTATGGCTCGCTCGGCAGCTCCATTTCCGTAACTCTCTGCGGTGTCGAAGTAATTCACGCCCTTGTCATAGGCATACCGGACCACGGATGTCTCCCGAAGGGGAACGCTCCCCATTCCCACGTCCGACACTTGGAAACCAGTGCGGCCGAGAGTTCTGTAAGCTTGAATTTTGGCTTCCTGGCGAGGTACGAAGGGAAAGAGACTCGCACCTTCATGACGGGCGACCGTGCTGCCGGCTACCGGTCCCGCCGCCCCGCCGAGAACCGCACCACCCGCGACGGCGGCGCCCCCGGTCTTTACGAAGTTCCTCCTGGAGATCTCGCCTTTTCCGGCAGTTGACGGTCGTTTCTTGGCCATGGTACGGCTCCGTTCGGTTTTCCTACGCCAGAGTGAGGTTTTCGTGCGCTCGAGTCAGTAGAGTGCGGGCCCGGACCCCGAATGGGCAAGCCGCCTCACAATGGCCGTCACAATCCGCGCAGATCTCGGCCTTGGGTCCGGTCAGCTTTGCGTACTTCTGGATGGCTTGCTTCTGCCGTCCTTGGGCGCTGAAGTAGTGCCCATAACGGGAGATCGTATTGACGGGTACCTGGTGCGGACAGGACGTCTCGCAGATGCCACATGCATGCCGGCAGTAGTAGGGACCGAGGAGATCCTCATAGCTGGCCAGCATGGGGGTTTCCGCTGTGGAGAGCGTCCGGCCCGAGAGAGCCACGGCGGCTTCCAGGTCGTCGAAGGTGTTGAGGGTGGGGCAGACGGTGTGAACACCGGGATTGCTCAAGCAGAACTTGATCGATGCGTCCCTCACCTCGCTTGCCGACCGGACACCGTGGCGCTCTTTGAAGTCTTCGGCTGCCTGGGCCCAGACCCGGTAGTCCTCGACCAAACGTTCACGGGCCTCGCTGAGCCGGCCCCTGGCTTTGGCCTCTTCCGCCGATTCGACTATCTGGTCGACAACTCCCACCGGATTGGTCTTCATGAGGGTCACGCCCATGTCCCGGGCCCGGCAGGCTTCAATGATCCTCTCTCCCTGATCTTTCTGAAGGAAGTTGTACACGAACAGCGCTGCGTCGAATCGTCCGTCTTCCGCCGCGGCCCCGATGACCCGCTCCATGGGGCTCTCGATCCGCCCCCAGACGGAGTGCTCGGTTCCATGGTTGGAGAGGCCGAGGAAACGAACCCGCCCTTCAGCCTTCAGTTCTTGGTATGCGTCGTGGAAAGATTCGTTTTGAACCTCCTCCACCCGAGGGGTCATGTGGATCATCAGGCAGTCGGCGTAATCGGTTTGCATCCTCTCCAGGCAAGCGTGAAACCGTCGCTTGAGGTCGGCCTTCGTGCTCCCCCCGCCGAAGTTGAGGTTCAGCTTGGTGGTGAGGAAGATGGAGGCCCGGTCTCTCCCTCTGATGACCTCGCCGATGGCCCGCTCCGAGTTTCCACCCACGTAATGCTCGGCGGTGTCGATGTAGTTGATCCCCATATCGAGCCCCACCGCCAGCACGTTCGGATTGGTCAGGGCCCCACCGCCGAAACCGATGTCCGAGACCTGGAACCCGGTCCTGCCCAGCGTACGATGCGCCTGAATCTTCAGCTCCTGTCTATGGTAGACCGGAGAGCTGGCGTCACCCGCCCTACCGGGCAACACGCCCGCCTTGCCGGACAGGACACCGCCCCCGACGGCGGCCAACCCCGAGGTCCTCAGGAACCCCCTGCGGCTTACGTCCCTCTCTCCAGCCATCTCCGCCTCCAGGGCTTCAGCCCAGATTCTTACGAGTTTGAAGTGTAATTGCTGGCACGCTCGGCCCACCCCTATACTTGGCGAGTGCCGCAATCTAGGCACGGAAAGGGCATTGGACAGGATGGAACGCAGGGACTTTTTAAAGAAGACAGGCCCCGCGGTGGCCCTGGCCGCCGTGGCGGGGACTACGGGCGTCACGTTTCACAACCGAGAGCCTGCCGCTCGGAAGATCACCCTGGCAAAGGCCGCCAGCTTCGAGGTCCCGGCGGACCCCGCCCTCCCGGTCCTCACTTCCGCGACCAATGAGAACCCGGTGGCCGCCTTGAATGCGGCTCTGGATGGATTGGGCGGGATCGGGCGGTTCATTCAGTCAGGCGAACGGGTGGTCGTGAAACCCAACGTGGGTTGGGACCGATCGCCCGCCCAAGGCGCCAACACCAACCCCGAGTTGGTCAGTGAGATGGTCCGACTCTGTCTGGACGCGGGGGCATCTCGGGTCACCGTGACCGACGTCTCGTGCAATGATCCCCGGCGAAGCTTCCTTCGCTCGGGTGTCCGTGAGGCTGCGGAGACCGCCGGGGCCGAGGTCAAGCTCCCTGCGGAGGAGGACTATGGAGAGATCGATCTGGGTGGATCCGTTTTGAGGGAATGGACGGTCCTGAGGCACTTCGTAGAGGCGGACCGGTTCATCAACATGCCGGTCATCAAACACCACAACCTGACCCTCTGCACCATCGGCATGAAGAATCTCTACGGGATCCTCGGGGGACGCCGAAATCGCCTCCACCAGGAGATCGAACAGTCCATCGTGGATCTGGCTGCATTCGTGCGTCCGACCCTGACGGTGGTCGATGGCACCCGGGTTCTGTTTCGGAGCGGCCCTCAAGGAGGCTCCCTCGACGACGTGAGGATCGAAAACACCGTGCTGTGCTCCACCGATCAGGTGTCGGCAGATGCGCGAGGGGCCGAGTTCTTGGGTCTCAGTCCCGACCGGGTCGGACACATCGTGCTGGCGGACCGGTCAGGTGTGGGAACCCTCGATTACCAAGCCGCAGGCTACAAGGAGATCGCTTGATGAAGGTGAACGCCCCATGAGCATCCGTACTGTGCGGAATCTTCGAAGGGGATCTCAGGTCACCTTCTTCCTGGTCTTTGTTTGGCTGGTCCTGAAAACCACCTTTGACGTGGACTTCAGCCCGACTACCGTGTCGGAGATCCAGCTGCCCTATCCGGTTTCCATTGCCCTGGAGTTCGATCCCCTGACGGCTCTGATGACCCTGTTGGCCAGCGGAACGCTCTACAAGGGGCTGCTCTGGTCTCTGGTGGTCCTGATCCCGACGATCTTCATGGGGAGGTTCTTTTGTGGCTGGGTCTGCCCGTTGGGGACGCTGAACCATTGGATGTCAGGCTTCAAATCCGAAAGGAAGGAGCGGAAGGGAAAGCGGCTCCTGGATTCGAACCGGTATAAGCCTTATCAGCGAATCAAGTATTACATCTTCTTTTTTGTCACAGGGGCCGCACTCCTCGGGAGTCTTCAGGCCGGCTTGTTGGATCCACTCCCCCTATTGGCTCGGTCCATAGGGACGGCCGTGCTTCCAACCCTCCACACCGGCGCCCTGGCCATGACCGCGGCGGCCCGGAACACGGGAGTCGCTCCGATTTCGGCTGTCGCGGGTGGGGTCTACGATTTCCTGGACGTGACGGTCCTACCCTACCGGCAGGCTCATTTCCATGGAGTCCTCCTGATCGGCACTCTTTTCGCCCTGATTCTCCTGCTGAACAGGGTGTTCACCCGTTTCTGGTGTCGAGGGATCTGCCCCCTCGGAGCCATGCTGGGGATCTTTTCCCGTTTCGCCATTTTTGGCCTTCAGAAGGACGAGGAAGCCTGCGGCGGGTGTAACAAATGCCTCCTGAACTGCCAGGGAGGAGACAACCCCATCGTCGGGCTCAAATGGCGTCAATCCGAGTGCCATCTCTGCCTCAACTGCGAGGCTTCCTGTCCTGACGGAGCTCTCCACTTCCGGTTCTTCCCAAAGCAGGAAGACACGAGAGAGAATCCTGCCGGGACTGCAGAAGTCGACGTGACCCGTCGGAAGGTCGTGGGATCCCTCGCCGCTGGGGTGGTGGCGGTACCTCTCTTCCGATCCGGTGGTGCCTTCGAGGCAAATCGCTCGGCCTTCCTCATCCGCCCGCCCGGCTCGCTGCCGGAGGGGAATTTTCTCGAGCGCTGTATTCGGTGCGGACAGTGTATGCGAGTGTGCCCGAACAACGCCCTGCACCCGACCCTGCTTGAATCGGGTTTCGAAGGTCTCTGGACACCCTACATGATCCCGAAGATCGGCTACTGCGAACCCACCTGTACGCTCTGTGGCCAGGTGTGTCCGACCGGGGCCATTCAGGAATTGGCCTTCGAAGAGAAGGTGGGAGACGACGACACGCCTCCGATGAGGATGGGAACGGCGTTCTTCGACCGTGGGCGGTGCCTCCCCTGGGCCATGGCAACGCCCTGCATCGTCTGTGAGGAATGGTGCCCCGTTTCCCCGAAAGCGATCTTCCTCAGTGAGGAGACGGCCATCGATATCGATGGGAACGAGGTCAGGGTGCAGCGCCCCCGGGTGGATCCCGCCCTATGTACGGGCTGCGGCGCTTGTGAGTACGCCTGCCCGGTCTTCGACAAGAAGGCGGTGTACGTCACGTCCGTGGGCGAGTCCCGGTCGGAGACCAACCAGATCCTGCTGGAGCGGGCGACGTAGGAAGCGTTTCGACCTAGATCAGCTCCTCACCCGTCCAGCCCAGGCGCACCAGGTCGATTCGTTCCATGTCGGCCACCCCCAGCTTGTGGACCGTTTCGGCCAGCTCGATGTGATGGGCTGTGGGTTGTAGGGGCCGATCCTCGCCGAACGACTCCTGCCTCTTGGCCTGAATGATCCGGAGCCCTACCGCATCCGCCGCGACCGGATCCGTGCTCACGATGATCCCTTTGTACGGCCACGTGTATTCCGGATCAAAGTGGTGGGGCCCGATGTTGTGAAACTGCGGGGTCAACATCACCAGGACGTTCAGCCTGGTCTTTCCCTTCACGATCGGTAGCTCCCAAAGCTTCGCCAAATCCGCGCAAGCATCGTCGTGGTAGTCCGGAGGATGGTCGAACATGATGTAGTTCTTGATCAGGCTTCCCACGCCGGACCAGGCGTGGGTGCGCATGGGCCGGGAGTTGATGAGGGCGGTCGTACGTTCGAAGATCTCGAGCCGCAGGACGTTTTGGTCCCCCATCCCGATGTTCTCCTCAGGTACACCAGCTGCCGTTACTCCACGCTTGATGGCGTCCTCCACCTCGGACGGGGTCGGGAGAAATCGCCAGATATTGGTCTTGATGCCCACCACGTCGTCGGGCTCGATGATGTGTTTCCAACAGTCCTCGGGTGAGTCCATGCCGAACAGCCTGGTCATGGCCTGGTCGAGCATCTCTTGGATCCCTTCGGGATCGATGGCGCCGTCTTCCGACAGCACATTTTGATCTCGAACCAAGACCACTTTCGACGTGGGTTGTACTCCTCCGGCCTCGGATCCGGCCTCAGAGCCAGCGGCAGGCTCCGGTAGTCTCACAACTCCTCCGGCCGCGGCCAATCCCATGCCTTTCACGAAGTCCCGCCTCGTGAGGCCCGATGGTCCCTTTTCCATGAGTGTTCCTTTCGTTGGGGCCGGGCGTTGGTGGCCCTCAGCCTGGGATCTGGTCCAGCTTTGCGACCGCATCAAGTCGGAGGCGGTCCGCCGCTTCTTCCGAGTCAGCATCGAGGACCGCCACCACGAACCGGCCATGCCGGCTTGCGGAGGCCCACACTTCCCCGTCGGTGGAGGAAGCTTCACCTCCATCCTCATGTGCCCCGGGCGCAGCGAATCCGACCTGGATCAAGTGGTCCCCGAAGGAGGAAAGGGCTTCCGATGCGACGCCCTCATCCTCGTATTTGGCAACCAAGAGGTAGGTGGAGCCCGGTTGGTATCGCGCCAAGGCCACGTCCGTCTCCGGGGAAAGTCGGAGCACGTTTTCCCGGGCCAGGTAGCGGTGGTAGTTCAAGGATTGATGGGTGTGGAAATATCTATCGCTGAATGGCACCCGGTTCTCTTCGGGTAGGGCCGACATCAGTGCCGGGCGGGCCCCGCCCTGCGGTAGGGCTCCGGAAATGCCAGCGGCAACCTCTCCGAGGACTTCCCCCGGGTTCTCGTCACGCTGCTCGGCAGCCACGCAGACATAATGCCGACCCTGCCAAAAACAGAGGACGCTACCTTTTCGTTCGAAGCCGGATCCGATTCCGGACTCCTCGTCTTCCCGCGCATAGCTGAAGACTCCGAAGGCGTCCTCTGAGGTTCCCATGTCGAAAACCTCGACGGTCACGCCAAGGCCGGCCTGTGTTTCGTAGCGCTCGACAAGGACCTGGCTGAAGGCATACGAGCGGTAGACCTCGCCCGCACCGTTGATGTAGTCGAAGATGGTCTCCCGATCGTAGATGACCGGGTCCGGTTGCTTGACCCAGTCGCCGATGGTTTCGGGGAGGAGCATTGCGACATTCCCTCCATCCGAATCGGAAGCTCCACATCCGGAAACAAGAGGTACGAGGGCCCCGCAGAGGAGGCCGAGGAAAGCTCTGGCCTGGACGGGGCGGGAGAGCACGGGTCGGTACGTCGTTCCTGACATGGACGTCTTCGGGGTTTGAGTTGTGCGAAGCTAGGGACGGCGGGCCCAGATGGGCAAGAAAAACCCCCGACAGGAGCCCTGTCGGGGGAGGGAAAGGATCGTGGGGCGGGAGGTTCAGCGTCCGCCGCCACCGACCTTCTCGATCACCATCTTCACTTTGGCGTCCTCGAACGCCCGAATGGCTTCCTGGAGCTCCAGCTCTGCTTCGAGCTGGACCAACTCGGCTTCGACCTCGGCTTCGATCTGCGCCTCGAGCCCTTCCAATTCGATCTCGAGTACGTGATCCAGGTGCTCCAGCTGTGCGTCCAGGTGTCGCAGCTGGTTGTCCATGTGAATCTCCACCACCTCATGGATGCTCGATCCGCAGTCTCTGACGGAATGGACCCTGACATCGGGGCCGACCACGATGGCGTGGGCTCCGCCCTGCCCGGAAACAGCGATCGTGGGGCTCACGGCCATCCTCTCGATTCCACACCGCCCATCGACCTGTTCACCGCCATCCATCACCGCCAAGGTCGCCGCTCCACCCACTGCCGCACCACCCAGGATGCATCCGATCGCCACGACATCTGATCCGAACCAGCTCATGTCCTCACCTCAGTGTTTGTTCGTGCCCGGAAGCCCTCTTTTCTACTGAGATGCCGCCCGATGCAGAAGAGTTGTCCAGCGTAGCGCGATCACCAAAACCCCCAGGCCTCGGTCTTCAGCACATAGGCCCCCAAGAGTGCGTTCGTTATCGCGTGGGACACGATCGGTACCCAGAGATTCCTGGACCGTTTATACAACCAACCGTAGGCCAAGCCAGCCAACAAACCGGCGAACCAGAGTCTGTGCTCCGTGGCAAACAGGACCGAGCTGATCAGGAGAGCCCTCACACCAACGCCTGCCGGGTCGAGGGATAGGAACTTGGGTCTTTGGAGCCAGCGGAGAATGAAGGAGCGCCAGAAGAGCTCCTCCATTACGGGAACGACGAGGGTGGCTCCAGCCAGTCGGACTGCTACCAAACCGAGGTCGAGGCCGTTTTCGGGGCCCGGGTCGAAGCCACCTGCGTTGGCGAAGGCGAGGGGCTTGAAATCGAGGTTGATCCAGAGGAAAAAAACCGCCACCCCCATTCCGATCCCTATTCCCCAGTCGGTCAGGCTGGCTGGAAGAGGGTCCCTGAGCTCCGCATAGTGCTTCCAGAAGGCCAGCACCACGGCCAAGGCCAAGGCCGACCTGACCCCGTAAAGCCACTGCCCATCGACGCCTGACGGGAGAAAGGGCCGGAGCAGAGGATCGAGGGCCATGATCCCGATGAAGAGGAGGAACGGAAGACTTCGAACCAGCCCCGGCCGCTCTGCCATGGCTCTTCCTGTTTCTTGGGCTTTTGCTCCAGAGCCCTCCGGCTGGAGGGGTCATTTCCACAAAAGGGATTGTAACACGAAGTGGGTGGTGTGTACCTATCGGCCCTCGCCAGGCCAGGGACTCCGAAGGGGTTCGAGAATTGTAAGAAGGGACATCGGATTCCGCCGAGGCCGTTGAAGTGAAGCGGGAGGGCCATTAGATAGGTTCAACTTCAAATCCTATGGGAGTGATCTGATG
>JABDNZ010000193.1 GCA_013043565.1 Gemmatimonadota bacterium
GGTTAGATGACCTCATATACCCCCCTGCCAAAACCGCCGCGGGTATCAATTCAACCGCGGTGGCCCACAGGCGGGCGACAATGGCTACCACCCCGGCCCCCACCCCCAGGGCGGGCCCGAGCAGAACAATCAGGAGCCCTTCCCGGATCCCGGCTCCCGCCGGGGCGAACAAGGCCAGATACCCCGCAACGTAAGCCGCTGGATAAGCCGGGACACCCTCCAGCAGGGTGAGATCGAAGCCGAGGCTGCCGACGAGAATCCAAAAGCCCAGCCCCTGAAGCGACCAGGTCAGAGCATACAATCCCATCCATCTGATGCCAAAAGCAGGGTCCGGCCGGAAACTGGGGGGAGCGGCCTGCCGGGACACCCGGAACCAGAGGGGTACGAGGGCCTTGAGCAGGCCGGGAGAGGTAGCGGTCAGGAGAAGGGCCAATAAAATCAGGGCTACCCAGCCTCCACCAAGGGCCGAACCCCCTCCACTCCCTAGGAGGACTCCACCCCCTACCAAGGTTGCTCCCGCCAGGGAGAATGCCTGGCCGAGGACGGCGGCCCCGGTTGCGGTACCGGCCGGGACCCCCTGGCCCTTCGCCAGATACGCCAGACCGGCGATCTGCCAGAGTTTCCCGGGGATATAGCGCCCCAAGTTGGCCGTGAAGAACACCCGTAATGAGGGAAGGAAGCCTACCTCGTGGCCGCTCATCTCCCGAACCATCAGGCCCCAAAGCCCGGCTGAAAAGAGGTAGGCGGACAAAAGCACCAGTCCGGACGCCACCATCTGGACCCAATTCACCGACAGGCCGGATATGTCAAAACCGCCCAGCTCCCGGAGGCTGAAATCCACGGATTTGAGGATAAACCAGGTCACCACCACGGTGAGGGCCAACTGAAGGGCCAACCTGAACCCTCGAGCCCCTAATGAACCCCGGGGCCGGCCGGGCTCAATCCCCTCGGAGGAGGTTGAAGCCCCTGCCGGCGGCATATCCGGAGAAGGGTCGGTCACGGAGCTCCCTCCGGCACGAGAAGATCCCCCTCCTTCTCCGGCCGAGCTCCTCCCTCCGCCGGCCCGACTCCCCATTTCGGCCGGCCGATCAATGCGCCGCACACCAACAGGAGACTGACCAGGCTCACCAGAAGGGGGCCCCCGAGGGTGCTTTTGTCATAATAGACCTCGACCGCACTCCGGCCGGAGGGCACGGGCACGGCCCGGAGGGAGTGATTCGCCCTGAGAACCGGAACCTCCTCCCCACCAACCTCTGCCTTCCAGGCCGGATACCAGTTTTCCGCCAAGAGCAGGAGGGCCGGAGCGTCCGATTCGACCTCCAACCGGAGCCGGTTGAGGCCCTTCTCCAACCATCGGACCTCTCCCGTCCCGATTCCCCCGGAAAGCGGGATCGAAGGCTCTTCCGTCAGGACCACTTCCTCCAGAGGGCGATACTGGTCTGAAATGATGTAAGGCACGACCTCAGAATCACTTAGAACGACAGCTCTTTGGACCAGTCGGGCTCTTGGGAGTGTGGGTATTTCATACACTGCTTCATACACTTGATTGTTGCCCAGGGTCGTGGCCATGACAACTTCACCCTGGGGAAGACCGCCGTACCGGTGCACCGGCCAGATCACATAGCGAACGTTCAGGGTGGACAACAGGGGTAGCTGGAGGCCCCCCGTCTCTGGATCGAAAAAGTTGCTGGGGATCCCGCTCCCCACCATCCCGATGAGCTCCCGGTAGCGGGCGAGGTCGTTGGGGTGGTGTCCCGCCGCCAAATCCAGCCCGTACAGACCAGGCTTTACGTCCTGGCCGTCATTGTTTCCGCCCATGGCCAGAACTCGGAATGGCTCCTGTGTTTCCTTCTGTTCCCGGAGGAACTGGATATTCGGATCGAGCCTCTCCCAATCCTGATAGGCCAGGGTTTGGATGAAGGCGTGATCCACCCGGCCCAGGTCCACCGTCACCAGCACCCCGACACCCAAAACCCAGAGCAGCGGTGTGATCTTCCTCTTCAGGGCTCCCAGGACCAGGAGGAGCGTCAGGGCGGACAGGACCGTAGCAAGGAAGAACCCCTGACCGATGAACTCCTGGGCCCGAGCCAACGCCTGGGTTTTGGCCGGGGTGATGTCGGCATAGAAGGAAGAGGTCCAGATCGACGTCAGGACGCCCGAGGAAGCCATTGCCGCGCCGAAGAGAAAGAACACAGAGGAGCCGGCCAGGAACCAGACCATCCCTCGATCCTGCCTCATGATGGGAGTTTTTGATTTCTTCTCCCCTTCTGATCGAGGCGAAGGGGTCCCCGGCTCTCCCAAACCCAAGACTCGATCCACACCGTAGGCCATGAGGGTCACGGCGGCAAACCCGAAGAGGAATGCCGATATGGACGGGGCGCGGAATAGGGAGATGCCTGGAAGTAGCTCGTAAAACACGCGCCAGACCGGCGTGTGGGCCCCAAGGGCGAAGAGGAGGGCTACTCCACCCACCCCGGCGAAGGTCAGACGTATGCCTCGGCCGGCGGCTCCGAAGAAGGAGAGGACGGCCAGGAGGAGCACGACCAACCCGGCATACTCGTGGTTGAGCTTGAAGACGTTTCTGCCCCAGTAGGTTCCGGTGGCCCATTCCGCACCTCCGGCGCTATTACCGGCGAACTCGGGAACGATCAGGGACGCCACCTCTTCGGGGTGCAAGGACCACGACGAGGAGTAGGCGACACTTCCCTCCTCAGTGGCCTGGGTGGTGGTGGCCGTCCGTCTGGAGTGCTCGGTTACGTAGCTCACGGCGGGGAGCAGTTGGATTCCCGCGATACCGGCTCCCAGAAACGAAAAAGCCAGGAAGGTGGCGAACCTGGCCGCCGAGAGGCGAGGGGACAGACCTGCCCTCCAGAGGAGAGCTACCCTCACAAGGGCATACACCCCCACAGCACCGAAAAGGAAATAGGCCTGCTGAAAGTGGGTGGTGAGGATGACCAGCCCGATGACGAGGGCCATGCCCCCAAAAGCCCTGAGCCGCCCAGCGACCAGGGCTCTCTCAACGGCCCAGAAGAGGAGTGGCGTCAGGGCGGTGACAAAGAGCTTACCGTCATGGCCCGGGTAGACCAGGGTCACCATGAAGGGGGCCAAAAGGTATGCCAACCCGCTCAGGAGCGCTGCCTCGCGAGACCGCCCCAGGGCCCTGATCCATCCGTAAGCAAAAAGACCAGCCCCAAAGACGTGGAGGACCAGCTTCCATCCCAGTGCCCGAAACGGCTCCATGAGCACGAGAAGGATGGAGGTCGGGTAGAGGGAGTCACCCCCTGCCAGGGAATCAAGGAAGGGCGTACCGCCGAGAATGACGGGATTCCAGAGGGGGAACACCCCGCTCTTGAGGGCCTGGGCGAAGAAGTCCCGGGCCACCAGTCCCAGAGACAGGGTGTCCTGCCCCAACAACATCTCTCCGGAAAAGACAAATCTCCGGAAGAGGAGAAGGGTCACGGCACCATAAAGGACTGGAGGGAGCCATTTCGGAAAACCCTCCCTTTCCGGCCCGGCGGCTTGTCGGCCTTTCTTTCCCGGCGTCCCGGCCGGGGCCCCTGTCTCTTTTCCCTTTTCCTTCTTCCCCATAACGCTCAAGCTCTCCCGCTGAGGAGGTCCGAATAGATCTCGAGGTGCCGGGCTGCCAGCCGATCGTTGCTCCAGCGTTCTTTCACCCGGTCCCGGGCCGCCGCCCCTCTTCGTTCCAGGCCGCCCCCGGCCAGGAGCTCCAGGACGGCCCTGGCCAGGTCCTTCGGGTCTCCGGGTTCGAAGAGCCCGCCGACCGCATCGTCCACGATCTCAGGGAGCCCGCCAACATTGGAGGCCGCCACCGGACGTTCGCAGGCCATGGCCTCCAGGGCAGCCACCGAGGTGGCCTCCATGAGAGACGGGATCACCGCCAGATCACCGGAGCAAAGTAACCCAGGCATCTCCTCGTGGCGCCGCTTGCCGAGGAACTCCACCCGGTCCCCTATCCCCAACTCGGAGGCCAGGGCTTCCAGTCGTTCCCGTTCAGGCCCGTCTCCGATGAAAAGGGCCTCCACATCCATCTCCTCGAGGATGATGGGGAGGGCCCGGACAAAGTGCTCTACGCCGTTTTTCGGGAAGAGACGCCGGGGAACGACCAGCCTCTTCCGGTCGGTTTTTGGGATGAGCGGTGGGACAGGCCGGAAGAGGCTGGTCTCTACCCCGTTCGCCAAGGGCTCCACCTTGGTTCCGGGAGCCAAAGCCATGGCCACTTCGGCGATCTCTTCGCTGGCAGCGAGGCAGTAGTCGGGGAGCCGGACCAACTTCCCGAGGATCGGTCTCCAAAGACCGCTCTCCGCACGGACCAGGAAATGGGACGTGTGGAAGGTTGCGACCAGGGGGGCCCCCGACCGTCGCCTTCCGGAGGCGGCCGGCAGCACAGAGGCAAAGGCCTGCGCGTGGATCACGTCTGCCGCTTTGGCCAGGGCTCTGGTTTTGGGGACGGATGCCAGCGAGTGAGCGATCCACCCTGCCGGAGTTCGACTGGGGAACCAGGTCCTCCAAACCTGGATGCCGTCCATCACCTCCTGATCTGGAATCCCGGGCTGGGACCGGGAGGTCACCACATCGACCGTGTTTCCTCGGTCCACGAGGGCCCTGGCCAGGTAATAGACGTGGCTTTCCAAACCTCCCACCTCGGGCGGGAAGTAGACGCAGTGAAAGAGGATTCTCACGGGCCGTCCCAGTCCCGGGTCTCCCTCGTTCTGCCAGTCAGGCTGGAGACCACGATGTCTGCGATCCGCTCCCCGGCAAGCCCGTCGCCGTATGGGTTGTGTGGCGTCCCATCAGCGTCCCTCCCAACCTGCGGGGTGAGGAGGGCCTGGGCTTCGCCGAGGATCCGATCCCGTTGAGTGCCCACCAGGCGAGCCACCCCAGCCGCGATCCCCTCAGGCCTTTCGGTGGCCTCCCGGAGGACCAGAACCGGGGCGCCGAAAGTAGGGGCCTCTTCCTGAATCCCGCCTGAGTCCGTCAGGACCAGGTGGGCATGTTTCAGGGCCGACACCAGGTCCAAATAATCCAGAGGCTCCGTGAGCCGGATCCTAGGATGGTTGGAGAGGAGCTCTTTGGCGGGTTCCAGAACTTGGGGATTGGGGTGCACGGGGTAGAGGACCTCCAGATCCCGGGTTTGGTCCACCAACTCCCTGACGGCAGAGAATACCTCCCTCAGGGGGCCTCCAAAGGACTCCCGGCGATGGGCAGTGAGGAGAACGAGACGGTGATCGCTCCCCAAAGCCCGGCGCAGGTCCTCGTTCCTTGGTTCGTGCGGCACGTCGGCTGCCCACTCGAGGGCGTCGACCGCGGTATTCCCAGTCACGTGGATCCGGTCGGACGGAATACCCTCCCTGAGAAGGTTGTCCCTCGCCTCACCCGTGGGGGCGAAGTGGTGGAGGGTCAAGAC
>JABDNZ010000198.1 GCA_013043565.1 Gemmatimonadota bacterium
ATCGATCTTTGGCTTCCCGAGAAGGAAGTTCAGGCCCTGGTTGGTCTCCACTTTCCCGCCTGGAACCATGCAGGCCAGGACCAGGAAGGTGTTCTCGTCGTTGACGTCGAGGTTGTGGTCCCGGAGAATCTGCTGGGCGCCCTCGATGTTCTTCGGTGCGGCCTCGAGGGGATCACCCTCGAAGGGCTCCAGCTCCATCTGATCCGAGGCCTTCTTGACGACCTCAGGATCTGGCGGCAGCGGGGTTTTCCCGAAGTAGCCCAGGACGGCCTTGCCGTAGCCGGCCTGGATGTTCTCCCAGCGGCCGTACATGACATTGTTGAAAGCCTGGAGCCAGTACTGCTGGCTGCCCGGCGTCACGCTGGTCCATGCTCCGCCGGCCTCCACCACCACCGGGAATTCGGCCAGGACCTCGGAGTATTTATCCAGGATGCCGGCCTTGACCATCATGTGGACATTGGGTCCGATGGCTCCGCCTGGCATGGGGAACCCAAGGACCCGAGCGTCGGCCGAGGTCGTAGTGGGGTTGAAGTCGTACTCCTTCATCCCTTCGCCGAGGAGGGACTCGATCTCTCCCATGGCGGAAACATCAATGTCAAGCGTATACCCGGTCCCCTTCAGGGCGTGGGCCAGAGAACGGGCATCGGGCTGCACCGTGCCCGAGGCCATGGGCCGCACCGAAACGTCCACCCCGTCACATCCGCCGTGGATGGCGGCCTGATAACAGGACACGGCGGTGGAGGCCGTGTCGTGGGTATGCATCCAGAGGGGCATCTCCGGCGGCATGATCTTCTTGAGCTCCACGGCCGTCTTGTAGATGGTCATGGGATCGGTCGTACCCGACGCGTCCTTCAGGCAGAGGGAGTCCACCCGGCACTCGCCTGATTCGTGGAAGGCCAGGATCTGTTTCCCGATGTTGAAGTAGAAATCGGACGTGTGAACGGTGTCGCTTTCGAAGGGCAATCCCATTAGGGCGATGACGCACTGGTGGTGCATCCCTGCGTCGACGATGGGTTTCCCCGTGTTGAGCAAGTTCCGGACGTCGTTCATGTAGTCGAAGTTCCGGTCCCAGGTGGTCTCCGCCGCGGCCATCATCTTGCCCTGAAGCGCCAGGCCTTCAGGAGACTGGGTGGTGAGAGTCACCCCGGACACGGACCGGGTCAGGATCTGAAGGTCGGCGTCGGGGCCCACGACCTCCCGGATCCTCCGCATGCACTCGAAGGGGTTTTCACCCAGATAGAAAAGGGGCGCTTGAAAGCGGGCACCCCCCCCGAACTCGAAGTGCTGGATTCCCGACTGGGCGGCCAACTCCATGGCCGGCAAGAAATCGTTCAACCGTACCTTCCCTCCGAAGCTGCTCTGCAGTCCGTCGCGGAATGGGGTGAACATCACCCGGATCTTTTTGGGGTTTTCGGCGAAGATCATTTTATCTCCTCGACTTTTGTGATTTTTGTTCCAGGAAAGGCGTAGGCTGCCGCTGCAGTTACCGCGGCAATGGTAGCGGAGTCGATGCCAGCGAGCCTCTCGGGATATACCGTGATCAGCAAGCGCATCACGACGGCCAGGAAGCTCAGTAGCGCAAACACCGCGACGAATGCGGAAAGGCAAACAACCAGTAAGTCTGGTGGGTTCATGCTTTTTCTCCGTTGCCGATGGCGGACCCAACCGGGGCCCACCCTTCAGTTCACCGACCGTTCTTGTCTTGCGACCAGGGGAGCCAAGCCTCCTTCACCGACTCCCGCTGCGACTGTCTAACCCTCCGATGGCCCTGGGCCCACGATCAAGCGGCCACCCGAAATGGGATCGTTCCGTCCGTCCAGGTAGAGCTCCAAGTTCTCTCCGAGGCCGGTCACGCGGCCTTCGGCCAGGACCTCCAGGCTCTCGTCGGACCCCTCCGAGCACACCCTCACCTCCCGCCCAAGTACCAGAGAGTGGCTCCGGTATCGATCGAGGAGCGGGGAGACCCCCTCTTCCTCGAGCACCCGGTAATTCCTGTCCAGCGTTTCCAGCAGGGCCCAAAGGACCGCTTCCCTCAACCGACGGCCCCCGCCGGGAAGGAAGTCTCGAACCGCTGCCACAGCGGGCACGAAGGGAGTCGGTTCGACCCGAGGCCTGGCCTCGAGGTTTATCCCGATACCGAGGACCGCCGACGTGACGACTTCCCCCTGGCTCTGGGTATAGGCCAGGACCCCGCCCACTTTTGCGCCCCCGAGAAGGATGTCATTCACCCACTTGATCCGAGGTCGCTTTTCAAGCCCAACAATTTGGGTCAAAGACTCCGTGACTGAAAGGGCTGCCAGGATCGTGAAGGCCACTGCGAACCTGTCGATCTCTTGTTTTGGCGCGAGATGAACCGCCAAATGGAGGTTTCCTTGCACCGACCTCCACGGACGTCCCTTGAATCCGTGGAACTCGTCACCGGCGCCGGCCAGGCAGGCGACCCGGTCCGGAAGCCCCGCTTCCGTTCGAGCCAACTCGATCAGCTGGTCGTATTGCGAGCGTTTTGAGTGCTCGGAAAGGAGGAGGCTCGAAAAGAGATCTTCCTCGGACCTCGCTGAGACCACCGGTCGCCGGTCGCCGAAAACCTGGGAAAAAAGAGGGGTGAGCGTGGGAGCCGGAGTGTCAGCCGGAGCAAATCCGTTCACGACCTCGGGGGGAAGGAAGGCCTTCGCGAACTGAGGGTTATCGGTGTAGATGGCCATGGGTACTACCCTCACTTCGGGGCAAGAAACCCATAGACTAGTCCCTCCCTTTCCCGGGAGCAATCCGAACGGACCCTTGCTAGGCTGAGCCGTTCATACAGAGTTGTTCGGTGGATAACAGCCGTCCTGGCCCGAGGTCCGGGCCGAGCGGACAGGGACGGCCAGTTCCCCTATCAGGGAGGTTGGTTAGGCGGACCGGGGAATGATCGATCTCATTGTTGTCAGCGGCTATTTCGCCTTCATGCTCGGAGTCGGGTGGCGGGCTCGGAAGGGATCCCCCGATTCCTATTGGGTGGCCGCCCGTCGTTCCAGGACTTTCCCGGTCTCGGCCTCCTTGGTGGCGACGATTTTCGGAGCCTCCTCGACGGTCGGAATCATCGGCCTCGGTTATTCGAGGGGGCTTACAGGAGCCTGGTGGTCATTGGTCGGTGGTTTGGCCCTGATTCCCTTCGGCCTGTTCCTGGCTGCCAAGGTGCGGCGACTCGGGGTGTACACTCTGCCGGATATCCTCGACCAAGCATACGGGCGGAAGGTGTCGGTGGCTGGGGCTGTCGTGATTTCCCTGGCGTGGTGCGGGATCGTGGCAGCTCAACTGGTGGCAGGGGCTCTCATTCTCGAGAGCGTACTACCCCTCGGGCTGGACTTATCGCTTGCGGTGGTGACGGTCGTCTTTGTCCTCTATACGCTCTGGGGAGGCCAACTCTCCGTCATCCGAACCGACTCATGGCAAGTTTTCCTGTTCGGGGGCGCTTTGCTGGCTGCACTTGTCCTCGTCGTCTCGGCCGGGGCCCTGGGTGGCACGCGCCTTTCTGCTCTTCCACCCGGTCACCTTGGATTCCCCACCTCTCCCGGGTTCGGGTGGTACCATCTCCTCGTTTTTTATCCGCTGGTGGTGGGGATGCCCTACCTGGTTGGGCCGGACATCTACTCCCGCGTCCTCTGCGCCGAGTCCGAGGGATCGGCTCGGAGCGCCTCCCTATATGCCGCGTTGGCTGTGATCCCTCTTTCCCTTCTTCTGGCCGTCCTGGGACTCCTGATTCACGCGCTGTTTCCAGGGATCGCCCCGGAAGCTGCTTTGACCACGGCTCTGGCCGAGCTGGCGCCCGTCGGAGTGAAAGGCGTCATCGTCATCGGGGTGTTGGGCGCGATCATGTCCTCTGCCGACACCACTCTCATCTCCGCCTCGACGATTCTATCACTCAATGTTCTTGATCCTGTTTTTGAGCTGGGAGAGCGAGGGAGGTTACGGCTGACGAGAGTGCTCGTTGTCGCCTTGGGGGGCTTGGCCTGGGGGATCGCGGCTTTCCAGGAGGGCATCATCAGCTCGCTCCTGGTGGCCTACGCGGTGTTCGTTGGAGGGGTGGCCCTCCCGACCCTTGCAAGCTTTTGGAGGGATCGACTGGGGGTTTCTCCGGCAGGTGCGTTTTGGGCCGTGGTCCTGGGCGGATCCACGGCTATCCTGGGCGAAGTGAGGGGGGGCTCGCTGGTACAGAGCCTGATCGGCAGTCGGGCATTCGGATTCCTCCAGAGGACCCTGGGGCCTGAGCACGCCGCGATCTTACCGCTGATCATCTCGGCACTCACCTTGTTTCTGGTCAGCCGGATGTTTCCAGTGAGGACTGAGGATGCTCGGACCGATTCCCGTTAGCCGGCCGCGTTCGACGCCCGGTTCGGATCCGTGACCTCGGCGGAAGCCCTGGCAAATCCACTTCATCAGGACGTTAGCCTCAGCTACCCCTCCTTCTCCGCACCGGAGCTCGAGGGGGTCCATGTGGACAGTCATTTCTCAGACCGGAACAGGGAAGGCCGGCTCTTGGCATTCCTGGCCCGGTTCCTTTCGGAGAAGGATCGCTCGGAGGTGGTTGGGCTCGGCCTCGACGAACGTGCGGCCATCGTCATACAGGATGGAACATTCCGGGTCTTCTCTACTGCCGGGCAATGGGTTTGGCTTTACCGGGTGACGGGACCCGCTCATCTGGCGGGGGGGCAACCTCTGGACCTGTCAGGAATCACCCGGGTCCGCCTTGCTTCAGGAGCCGAATGGTCGTGGCCGCCGGACTTCGCCTCTCTTCAGGGGATCGAGCTTCGGGTCCAGGGGGGCGTGGTCGGTGTGGTTCAGTAACC
>JABDNZ010000204.1 GCA_013043565.1 Gemmatimonadota bacterium
CCCTCCTGGCCGGGAGATACGTGGCCACCAACGCCACCAATCCCAACACCACGGGCACGCCCACGAAGCTGACGGGATCGACACCTCGGCCGGTCAAGAGCAGGCTCTTGATGAGCTGGCTCGCCCCGACGGCTCCCAGGAGCCCCAGGACGCCCCCGACGAGCACCAACCGGAGGCCCTGCCTGACCACCATTCCGGTCACGTGACCCCTATTTGCACCGATGGCCACCCGAATGCCGATCTCACGGGTGCGCTGAGCCACCGAGTACGCCATGACCCCGTAGATGCCTACCGAGGCGAGGATCAGCCCCAGGATCCCGAAGGCCCCCAATACGATCCCCGCCAAGCGGGCGGGCATCAGGGCGATCCCCAGATGGCTGTTCATGGTTTTTACATCGAAGATGGGCAGGTCCGGATCCAGGCCCCGCACCATATCTCTCAAGGGGGCGATGAAGGCTTCGGGATCACCCGCCGTCCGGACGTGAAGGTAGGTTCCCGCGCCGAAGGATTGGGCCAGCGGGAGGTACTGGTGGGCCATGGGAGCCTCTCCCAGCGATCCGTACTTACCTGTGGGAACCAGGCCCACCACCGTCCTGTCCATCCCCGAGCTTCTCACCTGCTTTCCGATGGGGTTCTCTCCGGGCCAGAAGCGATCTGCGAAGTGCTGGTTCACGATGATGGCGCCCTGGCCGTCGGCTCGGTCGTCGTCCGTGAATTCCCTTCCCTGGACGAGGGGTATTCCCATGGCTTCGAAGTAGCCTGGGCTGACCCGGTTATACCGAATGCTCATCCGTTCTTCAGGAGATGGGTCATAACCGGGAATGTCCACGCTGGTGTCGCTGCTGGAGAAGCTCAGCGGTACCGACTCCCCAAGTGCCGCCACCGTGACCCCCGGGTATGCTTGGACGCGATCCAAAAGGTCCCGATAGAACTGCTCTGTTCTCTCCCGCTCATAACCTTGGAGGCTTGGATCCATGCCGGCGACCAGAACACCGTCCGGATTAAACCCCTTATCGACGTCGGTTGCGGCGGCCAGATTCTGGATGAACAAGCCCGCAGAGATCAGCAGGATGAACGACAACGCCATCTGACCGACGACCAGCATGCGGGAGGTGCGGGATCCCTTCACCCCCTCTGCAGAGATCTCGCCTTTCAGCGCCGTGACAAGATCTGGCCTCGAGGCCTGGAGGGCCGGTGCCAGTCCAAACACGAGGCCGGCGGCCAGGGCCACGACGAGCGAAAAGACCAGGACAGGAACGTTGATGGCCAGGTCGAAGGAGTGGGGAATGTCGATGGGTAGAGTGATCTGACTCGCCCCCTTCACAGCCACATACGCCAGCGCCAGACCTGCTACTCCTGCAACGAGGGAGAACAGAATGCTCTCGATGAGGAGCTGGGTCACGACCCGCCCCCGGCTCGCCCCAAGACTCAGCCTCACCCCCATCTCTTTCTTCCTGTCCTGGGCCCTGGCCAGGAAGAGGTTCGCTACGTTCACGCAGGCGATAAGGAGGAGCAGGCCCACAACCCCCATGATGACCCCGGACATCCCAAGGGCCGCGTTCCGCATGTCGGCCGAGATCACCACCTCCTTCTGCGGTACCAGATACAACTCAGCTTCGTCGTAGTCGTCCGGCATTTCCTCACGGAGTTGCAGCGTGAGCCCGTCCAGCCCCGCTTGAGCGGCCTCGGGGATCATGCCCGGTCGAAGCCGGGCGATGACCTGCATGAAGTTGTTGCCCCTGGATTCGAACCGATTGAATCCGGGCTTGAACTCCAGCTGCATCATGAGGGGAACCCAGACGTCGGCCTGGAGAATGGGAATCACGCCCCTGAACTCGGCCGGAAGCACGCCGATGACCTCATACGGAAAGCCGTTCACCACCAACGATTTTCCCAGAACGTCCGGGTCGCCGGCGAAGCGAGTCTGCCAGAAGTAATGACTGATCACCACCACCGGACTGGCCCCCGGCGCTCTGCCCTCTTCTTCGGGAATGAAGACCCTACCGAGCTCGGCGTTCACGCCCATCACCTGGAAGTAGTTGGCCGAGACCATCTTTCCCAGGCGCATCTCGCTTTGCCCCTGGGTGCTCACGCTGGAGGGCTCCATGCTCCACGCCGCCACGCCATCGAAGATTTCCTCCGACCGGTCCCGAAGGTCGAAATAGTGTGGGATGGAATTGGATCCATATTGGATCCCGGGCCAACTCCGATAGAGCTGAACCAATTCGTTCGGCTCCTGGACTCCTGGCAACGGCTTGAGCACGAAGTCGTACACCGCGCTGAAGACCGCTGTATTCAGCCCAATTCCGAGAGCGAGGGTGGCCACCGCCGCCAAGGTGAACAGCGGATTCTTGAGCAACATTCTGACAGCGATCTTCAGATCTTGGACGAGGTTGTTCATTCCGACTCATGGCTGAAGGGAAAGGTCCCGTTCTTCAAAGAACGAACCCCAAAGGCTCTCGGTTTCAAAGCAACCGGAACGCAGCGTGCCAAAATATCGACCGGGGGTAGTCAGACACGCACGAACCCCCGACCTTCTCCGCTGTAGAATAGAGTACGACGCGGAGGTACCCAGAATCCGAACCGTGGGTTCGGAAACCCCGATCCACCTTCAGGCACGAAAGGCCCCGGACATGCGAAAACTGTTGCTGGTTTTCCTGGTCTCCCTTCTTTCCGCCTCGCTCACTGGCTGCAATATGGGCCTGGCCTACGGGGACCCCAACGCGATCATCGTCGTGTCGGCCGAGGAAGGGTGGCCGGAAATGCAAGATTCGGTGTTCGCCGTCCTGGGACCGGATGTATACACGCTCCGAACGGAACGGACCTTTCGATTGACGCACCAGGCTCCGGTGGGAGAGAACTGGCTTCGCCTGCGAAAGTTCAAGGAAGTGGTGATGATCGGAGGCCCGGATGACTTCTGGATCGCCGAACCTCTCGCAACCCTGGACGACCCAGGGACCCACCCGGTCCCAGGGATCGCTCAGGCAGAGGACGTGTGGGCAAAAAACCAGCACATCACGATGATGTTGGTGGACCCCAACGGTGACGTTTCGGCTCAGGTCTACGGGATGGCCGGAGAGGTCCACTCCATCATCGATGAGCGGTTCCGTCGGGGAGCCCTCCAACGGATGTTCGTCAGTGGTACCAAAGAAACCCTGGCGGACAGCCTCCGGATGACGGCCGGGTTCAGCCTCACCTTGCCTGAGGTCTATCAGTGGGTCGCCACCGATTCACTCTACATATTCCGGAACGACAACCCGGACCCGGCCGAGCTGATTCGACAGTTCGGGGTCACATGGAGAAGTCCCATACCGGACAACCTCACCGTGGACTCTCTCATGGACTGGAGGGAGGCGGTGGCGGATAAAGACTACGATTATCCCCAGGTCGTGGACCGTACGGACCTTCCTCAGAGGACCCTGGCTCTGGGCGACATGACCGTCACCGAGGTTCGGGGCGCTTGGGAAAACCCACCTGGCAGCTGGCCCGCGGCGGGGCCCTTCATCTTCTGGACCGTGGCCTGTCCCGAGCAGAACCGCCTCTACTACCTGGATGCCTGGCTCTACGCCCCCGGAAAAGACAAATGGGAGTACATCCTCCAGTTGGAGACCGTCATGGGGTCGTTCCGGTGCGGCTTTCGGGCCGCCTCCTGACGGGTGATCCCAGCGTCTCTTGGTAGGAAGAACTCGCTCGGACGTGACTTCTATGGGTGGGGCAACGAGTTGAACGTGGGAGATCAAAAATGAGAGTAGCCACAACCGTCCTTTTCTTTCTGGCGTGCCTGACGATCGGTGCGTTTCCCGGGAAGGCACAGGCGCAGGAGGAGGGTACCAGAGCACCGGTCCCTCACAATCAGGTCGTTTCCGCAAACCCGTTCCTCATACTCTTCGAGTGGTTCAACGGCGAGTACGAACGGAAGATATCCCCCACGACCACATTGGGCGTGGGAGCTTCGCGGCTTTCGCTGGACGACGGCGACGAAAGCTATACGGGCCTGAACGGGTTCCTCCGATACTACCCCCAGGGAGCCGCCCTTTCGGGATTCAGCTTTGGTGGGCGACTGGGGTTCCATAACGTGTCCGAAGACGACGAAGATGGAGAGGCGTTCGCGCTAGGTGTCGATCTTGGATACAGCTGGTTGTTGGGGTCCAAAAGGAACTTCTACATCGGCCTCGGAATCGGAGCCACCAGGTTGTTCGGGGGCGATATCGACGGAGGCCGAGTGGTGATCCCGAGCATCCGTCTCATCAACCTGGGGTTCGCTTTCTGACACCCGATTGGCCTCTCGCCAAGAGCAAGCCGCCGGTGCATTTGCCACCGGCGGCTTTATCTTTGTCTCTTGATTCATGAGATTGAGCATCAACAGGGCCGGCATCCAGCCCGATTCTCTTTTCACCGTATCCGGACTCACGTGGAGGAACACCGATGAGATTCGACGCAAAGATTTTGGCCGCCTTCCTCTTCCTATGCCTCGCCCTTTCTCCCATCCGAGTCGGGGCCCAGGAAGGCGTCCGGGAGCCCGTTCCTCACACCCAGGTGATCTCCGGGAACCCATTGATCCTTCTGGCCGGGTGGTTCAACGCCGAGTATGAGCGGAAGGTCGCGCAGAACATGACCCTGGGGATCTCCGGGGGTTGGCTCAATCTCGACGACGACGACGACTATGCCAACGTGAGTGGCTTCCTCCGCTTCTACCCGCAGGAAGCGGCCTTCACCGGGTTCTACTTCGGTGGACGTGCAGGGGTTTACAACGTGGATGACGGGGAGGAGTCATACACCGCGTTCGGCCTGGGCGTTGATATCGGATACACCTGGCTCCTGGGCCCCAGCAGGGCCTTCTATATCGGGATGGGGATCGGAGCCACGCGCCTGTTGGGCGGGGACCTGGGCGACGCTTCCGGTACCGTTCCTTCGATCCGTTTGATAAACATAGGGATCGCTTTCTAACCTAAAGGCCACCGCAACAAGTGGTATTCTTGGGTCGTTTTTTGACCTAGATGTAGGGGTCTGCACGTCTGTTGGCGTTACGGGAGAAAAAAAAGTGCGTAAAGACGGGGTGTGAATAATCTACCCGTTGCCCTTCCCTACACCCCTTCAATACAATTGGACGTCCCCCCCGTTGAGGGCCGAAAAAACGACCACCAAATCGAGAGAGCCGACCCAGGCGCCGTGTCCTTCGTCCATCTTCACACCCACTCGGAATATTCCCTCCTGGACGGAGCGAACCGACTCTCGGACCTGGTCCGTCGAGCTCGAGAGTTCGAAATGCCGGCCCTGGCCCTTACCGATCATGGGTGCCTTTTCGGGGCGTGGACCTTCCAAAAGACAGCACGGAAAGAGGGCATCAAGCCGATCATAGGCATGGAAGCCTATGTAGCTCCCGGCAATCGTACAGAGCGGGTCCGGGCCGGCCAGGGTGAGCGGGCCTATTACCACTTGGTCCTTTTAGCCCGGGATCTCCAGGGCTACCGGAACCTCGTCCGGCTCTCTTCCATCGGATACACGGAGGGGTTCTACATCCGCCCTAGGATCGATCGAGAGGTCCTTGCCCAACACTCGGAGGGATTGATCGTCACCTCCGCCTGCATGGCCGGAGAGGTGAACCGTCACCTGATGGCCGACAACTGGGACGGGGCACGCGAGGCAGCGGCCTGGTACGCCGAGACCTTCAAAGACCGGTATTACCTCGAGGTTCAAGCCCATCGAACCGAAGGACAAGACGAGCTCAACCAGAACGTCTTCAAGCTCTCCGGGGAGATGGGACTTCCGGTCGTCGCTACCAACGACGCCCATTTCCTCCAGAAAGACGACCATGAAGCCCACGACGTCTTGCTGTGCATCGGCCTCGGAAAGGATCGGAACGATCCGAACCGGATGCGCTACGACGACGGGCTCTACTTCAAGTCCCCTGACGAGATCAGGGACTTCTTCCCGGACCATCCGGAAGTTCTGGAAAACACGCTGAAGATCGCCGATGAGGTGGACCTGGAGATGCCGACCCAGATCCACCTTCCGGAGTTTCCCCTCCCGGAGGGCTACGAGGATCCCAACGACTACCTGGTGCACTTAGCCGTTCGAGGCGCCAAAGAACGGTACGGTGATCCCATCCCGGAAGACGTGCGGAATCGGCTGGACTACGAGCTGGAAATCATCGTCGAGACCGGGTACGCAGGGTACTTCCTCATCACGTGGGACTTCATCGACTGGGCACGAAGGAACGGAATCCCCGTAGGGCCCGGGAGGGGGTCGGCTGCCGGTTCGCTGGTGGCCTATTCCCTGGGGATCACCAACATCGACCCCCTCGAGTTCGACCTCCTCTTCGAGCGCTTCCTGAATCCGGAGCGCATCTCGATGCCGGACATCGATATCGACTTCTGCTTCGAGCGGAGGGGGGAAGTCATCGAGTACACCCGGCAGAAATACGGCCGGGATGCCGTGGGGCAGATCATCACCTTCGGGACCATGAAGAGCCGGGCGGTCATCCGGGACGTCGGCCGGACGCTCGGCTTCGAGCCCGGGGAAACCGACAAGATCGCCAAGCTGATCCCGAACGCGCCGGGACAGGCCTTCACGGTGGACCAAGCCGTCAAGAAACTGCCGGAAGTGAAGACCCTCTATGAGATGGATGAGAGGCACCGACAGCTTTTCGACTACTCGATGACTCTGGAAGGTTTGAGCCGCCACGCATCGGTCCACGCGGCCGGAGTCGTGATTGCCCCGGGGCCCCTGAACGAGTACGTGCCGGTGTGCACCCAACAGACCAACGGTTCGGGGAACGGAGGGAACGGTCGGAACGGTGGCGAGGCCGTGGTCGTGACGCAGTACGATATGAACTGCCTCGAAGACGCCGGGATGTTGAAGATGGACTTCCTGGGCCTGAAGACACTCACCGTGATCCACGATGCGGTGGAAGCGGTCCGGGCCCGAGTGGGGGGGTTGAAGCACCCCGAGACCGACGAGACCTTCGAGTCCATGGACGATGTCCCACTGGACGACCCGGCGGTCTACGCCATGCTCGCCCACGGAGGGACGTCGGGGATCTTCCAGTTCGAATCGTCGTTGGCCATGGACAAACTCAGGTCCATGCGGTGTGATCGATTCGAAGATCTGGTGGCCACCAATGCCCTCATCCGGCCCGGTCCTCTGGACTCGGGGATGACGGACGTATACATCCGCCGAAAGCTCGGCCAGGAGCCGGTCCGATACGCCCACCCCGATCTTCAGAAAACCCTGGAGCCCACCTACGGGATCATCGTCTACCAGGAACAGGTGATGCGAATCGCCAACGTCCTGGCAGGCTACTCCCTGGGAGAAGCCGATGTGCTTCGAAAAGCGGTGGGAAAGAAGATCGCGAAGCTCATCCAGGCCGAGCTTGGGAAGTTCAAAGAAAAGGCCGTGGAGCGAGGGGTGGACCGGCGCACGGCTTCAGAGTTGGCCGATCAGATCGAGACCTTCGGCCGGTACGGGTTCAACAAAAGCCATTCTGCCGCCTACTCCCTGCTGTCCTACCATACGGCCTGGCTGAAGGCTCACTACCCCGCCGAGTTCATGGCGGCTCTTCTCTCTTCGGTGCTGGACAAAACCGACGACGTCGTGAAGTACATCGGCGAGTGTAGAGAGCTCCACCGCCATCTGCCCGGGGTGGACGAGCCCCTGGATGTCCTTCCGCCCGATGTGAACGAATCGGGTTGGAAATTCACGGTGGTGGGAGCCAATCAGATAAGGTTCGGCCTGGGAGCCGTGCGAGGTGTCGGCGCGGCGGCCGTGCAGTCCATCCTTCAGGCCCGGGAGGAGGGCGGGGCGTTCGAGTCCCTCTTCGAGTTCCTCGAGCGGATCGATCTTCGCCTCCTGAACAAACGGGCAGCGGAGGCCCTGATCGCTGCCGGCGCGCTGGACGCCTTCGGGCACCGGGCCCAACTCCTGGCAGGGCTGGACGTGGCCTACTCCGAAGTCCAGGCTAGACAGGCCGAGGAGGCCGCCGGCCAGGCATCGCTGTTCTGCGGGGACGATTCCGGCCTTCGCCGACCGGACCCGGACCTTCCCGAGGTCCCTGCTTGGTCGGAGGGAGAACGCCTCACCAGAGAGAAAGAATCCCTCGGCTTCTACATCTCCGGGCACCCCTTGGACCGATATCGGCCGGTGGTGAACGCTTTCGCCCCGGTCAGCACGACGAACCTCAAGAGTTTCCTGGGACAGTCCATCGAGTTGGCCTGTGTCGTGACCCAAGTGACTCGACAGATCTCCCGCAGGGACAACTCGGAATGGGGGAAGGTCCTGGTAGAGGACTTCTCGGGAACAGCCACGATCCTCGCCTTCAAGGAGTCCTGGCAGGAAACGAAAGAACTTCTCCAGCAGGATTCCGTCGTCCTCATCCGCGGCAAGGTGAGCTCCCGGGAACGGGACGAAGACGACCCACCCATCTTTCTAGACGGAGCCGAGCTTCTCGAGGGAGTCCCTACTTCGGGCAAGCTTGCGATTCAGATCGAGCTGGAGTTCGGAGAGGCGCCGAAGGAAGGCGCGTTTCACGAAGCCAAGGAGATCTTCTCGGCCCATCCCGGCGAGGCTCCCGTGGAAGTGTTGGTTCAGACCGGGAATGGGCTTGGGGCACCCCGCCTCCGGTCAAAATCGGTGAAGGCCGATCCGGGCCCGGAAACCCTGAAGGCTTTAGAGAAGCTCTTCGGCGCCTCCCACGTAAGACTGATACGAACCGTCTCCGAACAAACGGACTGATTCAAAAGGAGGCAACGTGGCTGTTCTCCGCGCTGAACCTCTTGGGTGGGCTTCCTCCAGCTACCGGGTTTCTTCGGGAGAGGAAGAGGTCACGCAGCTCGCCATCTCCCTTTTTAAAGGCAAGGGCACTTTTGAAGTAGACGGCCAGGCGTTCACGATCGATTCCCACGGATTCACGCGGGCCCACGCCACCATGAAGAGGGGCAGTTCGGTGATCGCCAAGGTAAAGAGCACGAAGTTCTTCGGCCGCCGCTTCGAAATCTCCTCAGCCGGCCATCAATTGGTGTTGGAGGGCCAGGGGCTGATGGGTAAGACGTACGTCCTCCGGCTGATGAACAAAGAAGTGGGTTGGATAAGAAAGTATGGATTTGCCGGAAGAAAACTCTCCCTCGATTTCCCCGAGGAGGTTCCTGTCTTCCTCCAGGTCCTGATCACCTACGTGGTGATTTCCCAGGCCAGACGCGAGGGCGCCGCTGCTGCTGCCGGAGGGTAATCCGCCTCTCCCTACTTCTTCTTGAAGATCTTCTCCAAGGCCTTTTTCGGATCCGGCCCCGTGGTGCACTCCGGCTGGGAGGGCCGCACCGGCGGCGGCGGGCCCGGCGGTTTCGGGGTGCAGGGCGGTTTAGGAATCTTCATGCCGCGTTTCCTGTCTCTCGGGGCATGCTGCCGTCGGCTCTTGGCCATGGCAACCTCTCTTTCTCAGCTCCAGGAATCCCTACGGATGTCCGGGGGAGATCGGTTCAAACCGACGCTTCACCGGCCTCCGGGGCCAGGCGTCCCGGGATCCACCACGAGACCGATCGGGTTCGCGAAGATCCACGGCCTGAGCCTGAAGAAGACCTTCCCAAGGCGTAACCCGAAACGGTGGACCTCCACCCTGTATACCCCGGGCCGCTGGATTTCCCACTCCAGCGAGGGCCCCAAAACCCACTCGACCTCCTCACCGTCCCGGAGAATCCGATAAGCCAGGTTTTGACCCGAGGGCTCCTCGAGTCCGGCCCGCAGAGTGGCCCCTGCCGAGAAAGAAGCATGGGTCCCCATGGGAAGTTGCCGCCCGTCCTCAAGAACGGCGGCCAGACGAAATCCCTCTGCACCCTCTTGGTCGCCAAGGGAGATGAACACGTCCCCCCTTCGTACCCCCTCCGCCAGGAGCCGTTGGGCCATGGCCGGATCCGAGGGAAGCGGCTCAGCCACCGCAACATGGCTCACCAGGGTTCGGAAGAACGGATCGTACGACGGGACGAGGACCGGCCCCAGCCCGAGTTTGGGGTGGACGTTCAGCCCGGCTGTCGCGGTGAGGGGGCCTGCCTGCCGCAAAGAGTCGTAGGCGGCTACGGTTCCGGTTTCGAAGCCCTCTCTCATGAAGTGGATCATTGACTCGTCGGCCAGACCGAACGGAAAACCCACCACTGAGAGAACCAGATGATAGAGGGCCCACGGGCCTCGAATCCGAGCCCGGGAGAACTCGGAAATATCAAGGACCTCCCAACCCTGGAGGCCTTCTACTCCGTCGTGTACCCAACGCTCGCTGCCCCTGGGGCCACGACCGTGTACGACCATGGAGGTGACGTCCTGTTCGTCCAGGAACTCCACGAATGACTCCAGGTCTCCCTGCCACCTTTTGTACGCGGAGTCGACTCCCATGGTGAGGACTTTTCCGGCCACCGGAGCCCGAAGCTCGAGACCCCCGTCGATGAAGACCTCACCAAAAAAAGCAGGGTCCCAGATGGCCCAGTCCGGCCTTCGGACGTCCGGGGGGTGATCGCCGATGACGACAAAATCCAAAGCGGCTTCTGAAGCTGCCTCGGCCACTTGCTCCCGAGTCCCCCGGGCATCGTGGGAGCGACCGGTATGGACCGAGAAGACCCCGGACAGGATCGCACCGGCCGGCTCGGGCAGGGCGAGGGTGGGAGTGACCGGAGCCGAAACGGTCACCGTTTCGAAGGCCGTGCTCAGGTACCCGAGGGCCAGGTAGGCGCAGAACAGGAAAAGGAGAGCTCGCCGAATTCGCTTGGGCTTCCGGCCGGCCTTTGGATTCTCCCCGGTGGACTGGCCGTCCTCATCGGGGGCCTTGGTATCGGCGTTCACCGTCTGGCTCCCGTCACGCCGAGCCATCGGTTCCCCCTTCCAGAAGGTCCAGCAGCATTTGGATATGCCGTTCTGTGGCCCCCTGACGTCTCAGAATCACCTCTCTTCCGGCTTCCACCATCTTCCGAGCGTCCGCTTCGTTGGAGAGGAGCTCCATGGCGGCTTTCATCGGCTTCTCCGAGACACGAATCCCGCCTCCCTCGTCCAGCGCTGAAACCACGTCCCGGAAATTCTCATGCCGGGGTCCGATGATGGTGGGTTTTCCGAGGGCCACCGGCTCGATGGGATCCGAGCCGCCCAAAGGAACGAAGCTGCGCCCGACAATCGCCACGTCGGCCAGGGCATAGGCCTTGGTGAGTTCCCCCATGGTGTCCAGGACGAACAGGTCCCCTCCGACCCCCCCTTCGAACGATCCGAACCCGTCGGGCCGATGACTCCGTCGGATCATCCCCGGAAGAAGGCGGCTGACCTCCTCGAACCGCTCCGGCTTACGAGGCACCAGCATCAGTTGAACGTGTTCCGGCCGTTCGCGAATCAGCAGGGCCTCCTCTCCGGGGCCCGTGGACCCGGCCACGACCAGGGGACGGGAAGAATCGATGCCCATGGCGAAAGCCAGTTCCGCCGCACCCTCGACCTCGTCTTTCAGGACGACCGTATCCCATTTCATGTTGTCGGTGACGGAGACCCGATCCGGTGGGGTGCCCAACTCCCGGAAGCGTTCGGCGTATTCCTCGGTTTGGGCCGCCACCGCCGTGAGGCTGTCGAACATCGGCCGCACCCAACCCTTGGCCCATCGGTAGGTCCCGAAGCTGGAGTCGCTCAGGCGCCCGTTGATGACGATCAGGGGGATGCCCCGAGCCTCACACTCCTGGGCCAGATTCGGCCAAACCTCCAACTCCATGAGGACCAGAGCCTGCGGGCGAATTCGATCCAGGAACCGACCCACCATCCAGGAGAAGTCGAACGGAAACCGGACCACGGCGTGATCCTGCCCGAAAAGCTCCACGGCCCGGTCGAAACCGGTGTTTGTGGTTGCGCTGATGACCAATCGAACGGGCGGGGAGCTTTGCTCGCCCAGGCGCCTCACCAACTCACGGGTGGCATTGATCTCACCGACACTGACTCCATGGAGGAGAAGGGTGGCCCGGGAGTCAGCCGGGAGCTCCGGCGTCCTCCCGAACCGGCCCCTCCAGTCCGTACGCCACTTCCCCGATCGGACGAGGCCGAATGCGAGAACAGGGCTGGACACGATGGCCCCTATGGCGTAGAGAAGATCGTAGCGTCGTTTCATATACTCGGAGGAGTTCGCCTCCCCGATTCCTGGTGACACGCTAGATTGGGGTGTCGGAAAGCAGGTTCGATCACCCTCGGCCTGGGCCGGCCGGGGGCGTCCGGTCGGCTCTGAACACGAAAGGTATGTTAGTCTCTTCTTCCACGAAAACGAACGGATGAGCCGCGGACTCCTTCCCAACCCGCCACGTTCCGTCCTCCTTGTGCGACTCAGTGCCAGGGGAGATATCGTTTTTGCCTCCCCCCTCGTCCGGGCGTTTCGAAGGACCTATCCGGACGTCAAGGTCACCTGGATCGCGGAATCCCACACGAAAGATCTCATTGAAGGACACCCTGAACTGGATGAGGTCATCGTGCTGGATCGGAACGGGTGGAAGCGTCTTTGGAAAGAGAGGCGCCTCGGGAAACTGCTGAGTGAAGTGAGGGAGCTGATCCGTACCCTTCGTCGAAAAGAGTTCGACGTGGCCATCGATCTCCAGGGGCTCCTGCGGAGCGGCATCGTCACCTTCCTGTCCGGTGCACCGACCCGGATCGGCCTGGGTTCGAAAGAAAAGAGCCACCTTCTGATGACCGAGGTTCTCTCCCGGACCGCTGGGGACCGGCGAAAGATCAGCTCCGAGTACCGCCACCTGGCCGAGGAACTGGGCCTCGATCTCGGGGACTTCGCCATGGAGGTCCCCCTGAGGGAGGGAGACAGGGCTTGGGCGAAGGAGAAGCAGGCAAACCTTGGCCTGACCCAGGGCTTCTTTGTCGCGCTTCCCTTCACGACGACTCCCCAGAAGCACTGGAGAGAGGGCCGGTGGGCTCAGGTGATGGACCGGGTATCGATTGAGCTGAACCTTCCCACGGTGGTGTTGGGGGGGCCGGAAGACCACCCGGCCATGGACCGGATCCGGGCCATGGCTAGCTCCAACCCCATCAGCCTGGTGGGAGAGACGACTCTGACCCAGGCCAGCGCCATGGTGGAGCGGGCCGCCCTGGTCATCGGCGTAGATACGGGCCTATCCCATATGGCCATTGCATTCGATCGTCCCACCGTCACCATCTTCGGCTCGAACATCCCTTACACCAACCCCCCCACCGACCGGGCGATGGTCCTTGTGAACTGGCTGGAGTGTTCTCCCTGCCGCGGGAATCCCACGTGCAACGGTGCGTTCACCTGTACCGAGCTGATTTCGGTGGACCAGGTCCTCGAGACGGCGAAAGAAGTCTACGGAAGGCGGAGGCCCGAGGTGACCAGGGAGCCCACCCGATGAAGGTGCTTCACCTGGAGACGGGTACCCACGTATATGGCGGGGCCCTTCAAGTCCTTCTCCTTGTGGAGGGCCTGGAGAATATGGGCATCGAGAACGTTCTCGTCGCCCCGGAGGGAAGCGAAGTGGGGGCGGAGGCTTTGCGACGGGGCCTGCCCTTCGAGGCTCTGCCCATGGCCGGGGAAGCCGACATCCTCTTTCCGCTTCGGTTCAGGAAGCTGATCGGCACCCAGGACCCCGACGTCGTCCACCTCCACTCTCGCCGGGGGGCCGATACCCTGGGGGCCATGGGGGCCCGGTGGACGGGTGTACCCCTGGTCCTCACCCGACGTGTGGACAATCCCGAGCCGTCCTGGGCAGTGAGGGCCAAATACAATCTCTTCGACCGCGTAATCACGATCTCCGAGGCCATCTCCCGTGTTCTCGTGAACCAGGGTGTGGATCGGTCGAAGCTGCGATGCGTGAGGAGTGCCCTGGATCCGGCGCCGCTTGAAAACCCCTGCCAGAAGGACACGTTTCTGGCCGAGTTCGGCATCGAACCCGGTACTCCCGTCGTGGGCATGGGTGCGCAGTTCATTCCCAGGAAGGGACACGGCGTTCTCCTGGAGGCCATTCCGGCCGTCCTCGAAAAGCACCCCGGGACCCGATTCCTCCTCTTTGGAAAAGGCCCATTACTGAAACAGATCTCTGTCCAGATCGACGAAGGGACCCTCACGGAAACCGTCGGACTACCCGGGTTCCGAGGTGACCTGGCAACCCATCTCCCCTGCCTTGACCTCCTGGTTCACCCGGCCACCATGGAAGGCCTGGGGGTCATTCTTCTTCAGGCCGGGGCCGCCGGGGTTCCCGTGGTCGCTTCGGACGTGGGGGGAATCCCCGAAGTTGTCGTCCACGGGGAGTCCGGGTTGCTGGTCCCTCCCGGCGATCCCGAGGCTCTGGCCTCGGCTGTATCCGCCCTTCTGGACGACCCGGAACGGGCAAAGACCATGGGCGAAGCTGGGCGACGCAGGGTTCGACAGGAGTTTTCGGTTCAACGGATGGTAGAGGGGAATCTCGATGTCTATCAGGAGCTCGTAGCACGGAGGAATTGATGGGGCGCCTTCCTTCCATACCGGCCTTTCTTGGCCTGCTTCTCGTTCTGTGGTCGTGTGCTCCGGCCCGGGAAGAGATCCCTTCGCCGCCAACCCCTACACCGGCGACTCCCACCCCTGAAGAACCCCTGACTCCCGAGATCGGGAGCCCCGAACTTCCACCCTTGGCCCAGGCCGTGGAGATCCGAAGAACCTCGTACGGTGTGCCCCATATCCTGGCCGAGAGCCTGGAGTCGGCCGCCTTCGGTCTAGCCTGGGTCATGATGGAGGATTACCGGGAAGACGTTCCGGCCCAGATTCTCGGTGCAAATGGCCGGTGGGCCGCCACGGCCGGGCGAACCGCGGTCCCGGGAGATTTCATCGGCAAATTGACTCATCACTACGCGATGGAGGTATTTCCCGACTTCCCGACGGACGTCCAGGACATCCTGAGAGGGTTCGCGGCCGGGGTAAACTACTTCATCGAGGTCCATGCCGATGAACTGCCCGAATGGGCCACCCCGGACTTCAGCCCCCAGGACATCGCGGCCCGGGACCTGAGCGTCTGGAATCAAGGGGCCGTCGGCGCTCTGCTCCGGAGCCGCAGGGGGCCGGGGGACGCACAGGAGGTCGGAGAAGTGCAGGAGCAGGACCCCGCCGTGGGATCAAACGCGTGGGCCTTCGCTCCGGAGAGAACCAGGTCGGGGAGGGCGATCCTGGTTCGGAATCCTCACCTTTCCTACACGTCGGGCTACTACGAGGCCCACGTTACCGTGCCCGGCACCCTGAATTTCTACGGTGATTTCCGGCTGGGCGGCCCCTTCGCCATCATCGGCGGATTCAACGACCGTCTGGGCTGGTCCACGACCAACAACTCCGGAGCCTCCAGCCAGGTCTACTCTCTGCTCAAAGACCCTTCTGACCCCGACGCCTTCCTCCTGGATGGAGCCCCGACACCCATCGAGACCCGGACGGTGGAGGTGGGTTTCCTGGACTCCGATTCCCTGGCCACGGCCACCCGGGACTTTCGTTTTACACCTCTGGGCCCTGTGTTGCTGGAAACCGCCGATACGTTATTCGTCCTCAAGTCCACCGGTCTTCGCCAACCCAGGATCGGAGAGCAGTGGCTTCGAATGATGCAGGCGGGGAATCTGGAGGAGTGGAAGGAGGCCATGCGGATCCAGGCCAAGGTTTCGTCCAACTTCACCTACGCCGATGCGGACGGGAACATTTTCTACGTCTGGAACGCCACCATTCCGATCCTGCCCCACCAGCCGTCCGACGGGGCACCGGTCTTTGCGCTGAATACGGAAGACATGTGGACCGACGTCTTTCCTTGGGACAGTCTACCCCAACTCCTGAATCCGAAAGGAGGTTACCTCCAAAACGCCAACGACCCTCCCTACTTCACCAACCTGAACGAGCCGATCCGGCGAGAGGATTACCCCGCCAATTTCCCGGAGGCCCGGGTACGCCTGCGATCCCAGCATTCCCTCCAACTCGTGCATACGGATCGAGTCATGAGCCTGGAGGAGGTGGTGGAGTTGAAGCATTCCATGAGGATGCTCTTGGCTGATCGGATAAAAGACGATCTGCTTGGGATCCTGGATTCCCACCATCCGACGGCGGAGGAATCCCGTGCGATCCAGTTGCTCGCCGATTGGGACAATCGGGCGACCCGTGACAGCCGAGGATCCTCCCTCTTCGAGCTCTGGGCAGGCCAATATTTCCAGACTGCCGATCCCGGCCGCAGCTACCTGGTGCCCTGGTCCCCCCAAGATCCCGTCCGAACGCCCTTGGGTTTGGGAGACGAAGAGAAGGCGGTGGAAGCCTTCCGCTGGGCCATGGACGAGGCGGTAGAACGGTTCGGGGCGTGGGACGTTCCCTGGGGAGAGGTCCATCGAATTCGAGCCGGGGAGCTGGACATTCCCGTGGGGGGATGCCCGACCCACCTGGGCTGTTTCAGAGTAGTCGGGTACGGGGTGGACGAGGACCGGAGCTATCGAGCCCGGACGGGGGATGCCTGGGTTCTCGCCGTGGAATTCGACGAGATACCCCGGGCCTATTCGGTTCTCCTCTACGGTAACAGCAATAGGGAAGAATCGCCGTATTTCTACGATCAGGCTGAAATGTTCGCCAACAACAGCATGAAAACCGTAGCTTACACCGAAGACCAAATCCAAAGAGACCTGGTTGAGACCTACCGCCCCGGCGAAGAAAGGGAGCGGAACTAGGAGCAGATTGGGTATATGGAAACAGGGTTCGACTTTTCTACGCTTCCGCTGATTGGAAGGGAAGAGACCAAGGCGCGATTGGTCTCGGGCCTCCAGTCAGCATTGGAGGGAGTCGGCCGAACCCTGCTTCTGAGGGGCGAGCTCGGGACCGGCAAGTCCCACCTTTGTCGCCATCTCCGGGATGATGCGGAAAGGCGAGGCTTCAAGGTGGTCCTGGGGAGAGCCTATCGGGCAGAATCAGGCGTTCCCTACTCCCTCTTTTCCGATGCGTTCCTTCCTCTCCTCCGAGACCAGGCTCCCGAAACATTGGAGGTCCTTTCTCGTGGTGGGGCCCTGGAGTTGGAGCACCTTTTCCCCGGCCTCACTCGCACCTCTGCGGAAACCGCCCGTGTGGAATCCGAAAGCCCCGGGGAGTTGCGGGCCCGGGTTCTGTGGACCTTCGTCGAGGTTCTCAAAGGTCTCGCGGAAAGGGAGCCGCTCTGCATCATCCTCGATGACCTCCAGTGGGCCGATCCCTCCTCTCTGGAAGCAACCCATTTCCTGGCCCGGCACCTCACAGACTGCCACGCCCTTCTGCTCCTCACCCGAGACGAGTTGGTGAAAGGGGACGACGAAGCCCTCGGCGATGTGGAGCGTTCTCTCCTGACGCAGGGGATCGCCGAAGAGATCCGCCTTCCCCCTTTCTCCCGGGAAGAGACGGGAGTCTTCCTGAAAAAGGCCTTCGGGGTGGAAGAAGAAGTCGCCAAGGATTTCGCGAATCGCCTTCACGAGTGGACACAAGGGAATCCGTTCTTTCTGGAGGAGACCCTCCAGGGCCTGGTTCGTTCTGGTGATCTCTATCGGAAAGGGGCGGCATGGTTGGGTTGGGAAACCCAGGAGTTGCAGCTTCCCCGGACGGTAAAGGAGGCCATTCTCGACACCCTCGGAAAGTTGCCCGAGGATGCCCATAACCTTGCCGAGTTGGCGGCCATTCTCGGCGTTCGGGCCCCCTTCCCCGTGCTCCAGAGCCTGAGCCCCCTCTCCGAGACGGAGCTTCTCGAGAACCTGGAGCTTCTGGTGGAGAGAAAGGTCCTCACCGAGGGCCTGGGGGAGGAGGGGGTGGTTTACGACTTTCGGCAAACCTTGGTCCGGGAGACGCTCCTGAAGGAACTGGGCCTGGCCCGGACGCAGATCCTCCACAGAAAGGTCGCCCAAGCTCTCGAGGAAACCCTGGGAGACCGAGCCCGGGATCACGCCGGGACTCTGGCCTACCACTACCTGGAAGCTGCCGGTGAGGCCACGGAAAGCGCCATCCTGCACCTCAGGTTGGCCGGCCGGGACGCCCTCAGCCGGTTCGGGAACGCCGAGGCGGCCCGCTTCCTCAGGGCCGCCCTGGCCCTTTTGGACAGAAAGAACGCCCGAGGTGAGTCGGATGTGGAGGTGGAGGGGGGGACGAGAGGCGTGGTCGACGACCTGGCCAGAGCCCTGAGCCGCCTGGGTGAGTATGCGGAGGCCGTTCCATTGTGGGAGAGAGCAAAGGAGCTTGCGGAAAGGGAGGGGTTGGCGGACGACGCCGCCGAATGCCGGCGCCGAATCGGAATCATCAAGAGCTACCATGGAGATCCGAAGGGCGCTGTGGACGAATACGACGCCGTTCTCGCCGCGCCCCCTGACAGCCTCTCTCCGAATCTCGTCGCCCGGACTCGACTGAGACGTGGGGTGGCGCTGGAGGAGCTGGGCAGGTTGGAGGAAGCGAGGGAAGAAC
>JABDNZ010000237.1 GCA_013043565.1 Gemmatimonadota bacterium
GGTGTGTAAAGGGATTCGAATAAGCTGGACATCCGGGTAATGGCCTGATAGCTTAAACGGCTGATTACCCATCGGTCATTCTCATAGAGTCCGGATCGATGTCGGCTCCCCCTCTGCCCGTTCGGTAGTGGGCACGTGGTTTTGATGGCAATAAAGCTGGGTAGGCCCCAAAACCGGGGGCCCTAGGAGATAGGAAATGAGTACCGTGGCAACCCAAGCACCTGCTCGTCGTAAGCGGAAGAGCCGCAAGAACCCTCTTGCGGGGTTCTCTGCGACTATCGAAGAGCAGTCCGCACTGGACCAATATCTCCGGGATGTGAGTCGTCATGAGCTCATCACCCCGGAACGCGAAAAAGAACTCGGGGCCCTGGCCCAAGCAGGGGACGAGGACGCCGTGCAGGAGTTGGCGAGGGCCAACCTCCGGTTCGTGATCAGCGTGGCGAAGAAGTACCAAAACCGTGGGGTCTCCCTCACGGACCTCATCCAGGAAGGGAACGTCGGTCTGGTGACCGCCGCCCGGAAGTTCGATCCTGAGCAGGGTGTGAAGTTCATCAGCTATGCCGTTTGGTGGATCCGTCAGGCCATCCTGGCTTCCTTGGCCAACCATGGCCGGGCGGTGAGGGTGCCCCTGAACCGGGCGTCCGATCTGGCGAGGATCTTTCGGGAGAAGGAGCGCCTGAAGCAGGAGCTCCGCCGTGAGCCCACGGCAGAGGAACTGAGTGTGGCCACGGACCTGACACCCGAGTTGGTGGAGTCCCTCCAGACTCTCAACGCCGCAGAGATTCGGCTGGATGCACCCATCGGCGACAGCGAGGACTCCCAGCTCGTTGAGCGGTTTATCACCGAAGAAGCGGCCGAGCCGGAGCTCGAGGTCGAGAGCCGGTTGCTCGGCGAAGCCATCAGCGAAGCGTTGGAAATCCTGGAACCCCGGGACGCCAAAGTTCTTCGACTTTACTTCGGTCTGGAAGGAGAGCGGGAGCATACCCTGGAGGAGATCGGGAACATGCTCGGTGTAACCCGGGAGCGGATTCGACAGCTTCGGGATCGTGCCCTGCGCCGTTTGCGGGAGGGGAACAAGGGGGCGGCCCTGGAGTCTTTCGCCGCCTGATGCGCCCTACCTCGCCGCCCGAGGGGTGGCTGAGCTCAACCGCCTTCTGGAACCCCGCTCAACGGGGGTCGCCGGAAGGCGGTTTTCTTTTGTGGTTCAGAGGGTGGGCAACTCCCGGAGGCGGTTGGGGGCTTAAAGCATGAAGGGCACGGTGTACGGGAGTCAGGGTGGTGTCTATCTGACCCGACTCGATTCCGGGGAGTTTTGTGATGCCTCCCTGAGGGGTCGGTTGAAACAGGAAGTCAGGACAGGGGATCGGGTAGTGATCGGGGATCGGGTGGAGGTGGCGACCCGGAAAGACGGGACCGCCACCATCGAGTCCGTCCATGACCGCCGGTCTCAGATCATAAGAAAGGGTCCGGGGGGGAGACGGCCGAAAGTGGTGGCGGCCAATGTGGATCGATTGGTGGTGGTGGCGTCCGCGACCCGGCCCGAGCCTCGGCAACTGCTGTTGGATCGCCTTTTGGTGATCGGTGAGTCCAATGACCTGGATCCCGTCCTGGTCATGAACAAGATCGACTTGGTGGCATCCGGCTCCCCTGAGGTATCGCAAGGGCCAGAAGCGGAGTTGCCGATCCACTCTCGCCTCCTCCGCCTATATCGCGGAATCGGATACCATGTTCTGGAAACAAGCGCCCTCACTGGGGAGGGAATGTCGGAGCTGGAGTCCGTTCTCTGTTCTGGTACGTCCGCTTTGCTCGGCCCGTCGGGGGTCGGGAAGTCCACCCTGCTCAACACCGTCCAACCGGGTCTGGGGCTGAGAACGGGAGAGTTGAGCCACAAGAAAGGGCGTGGCCGGCATACCACCGTATCCGCAAGGCTGATCCCCATGGAGTGCGGCGGGTTGGTGGCCGATACCCCGGGCTTCTCGGACGTAGGTGTCTGGGGTGTGGACCAACGGGACCTGGAAGGGTGCTTCCCCGATTTCCATCCTTTCAGGGGGGAGTGCCAGTTCCGGGGCTGCACGCACCTGCATGAACCGAACTGCGGGGTGCAGGCGGCGCTGGCCAGGGCTGAGATCGACCCTTCACGGTTTGAGAGCTATCGAAGCTTGGTTCAGGAAGGGCCGGGGCCGTCGCCGGGGGCTCCGCACGGGTCCTGAAAAGCCAGGGTCCAACTCCCTCCTTCCTTCTCCAGGGCCGCAAACCAACGGGATTCGGCTCCGAAGACCTCCAGGAGAAGCTCCTCCTCTCCATCTCCGTCCCAGTCCAGCTTCGAGAAGAACCGAGGTGCACCCTTCCCTTCGTCTCCGACTCTTCGGTACCAGGTGAACGCTCGGGTGAATCGGACTCCCTGAAGCTCCCCGAGGATCATCAGGGAATAGGCGGGGTCCGGGGCGGGGCCAACGGCCATCTGGTCCTGAAAGAGGAAGGTGCCGATGATCGAGGGGTTTTGATCATCCGAGATCCGGAGCACCTGGAGGTCTTCCCGGATGTTTTGAAGGGTCCCGGGCCATTGGGCCCTGAGGTCGTTCAGGGCTTCCCCTCCGAGGTTCTGGATTCCGATCCGGTGGGGGCGCTCCACCGAGGAGGTCTGGAAGATCCCATAGGGACGTTCCTCCCCCACGCTCTGTTCCAAGGCCAGGAAGCGGGCTGATCCGGATGCGCTCGGGATCAACTCCGCGGTTCCGATGGCCTGCGCCCTGGGGGAGCAGTACTCCGATGAGGTCCCCAGTGCAGACGAAACCGTGAGGGTCCCGACCCGACCCCCCTGCTGGAACAGGGTCAGCTTCCGGCTCGGCATGAGTCGCTCTTCGAGAATCTGTTCCGCCAACCGGACTCCCGCTTCCCCAGCCGGGAGGGGCTCGAGCCTGCCCTCCACCAGTTCCCCGACCGGCACCACCAACACCGAGTCGCCCTGCCGAGCACCGGCATAGAGAAGGGGGCCGTACCGGAATCGCGTGGGGCCGGCGTCGGGGTCGATCACCGAAGTCCCACCCTCCGTGTCCAGGCTGTCCCTCGGAGGGCCTTCCAGACTCACGCTCATGCCGCCGAAAGACACGTTGTCGCAGCCAAAAGCGGCGGTTACAATCCCAACCATCCCAAGCCAGTGGGGTAATCTCCTATTCATATTCCAAAGCTAGGGCCCGGTGACGGTGGAGGCAAAACCCAGGAGACTCATGGTCAGCGAAGAAAAATTCCGATGGGTGATGGGCCATTTTGCCACGGGGGTGACGGTGGTGGCTTCTCGGACCCCGGGCGGGGAGGCCGTCGGTTTGACCGTGAATGCGTTCACGTCCGTATCGTTGGATCCGCCTCTGGTTCTGGTGTGCCTACACAAGGACGCCGAAGGACACGATCCCATTCTCCAGGCCGGGCACTTCGGCGTGAGCTTCTTGACGGGGGGTCAGGGCAACATGGCACTCACCTTCTCCCAAGCGGACCCGGAGGACCGGTTTAAAGACCTGTCGGTGAAAGACGGGCCCCTGGGGAGTCCGCTTGTTGACGGGGCTTTGGCTTGGGTGGACTGCAAGGTCATGGACGTTTTTCCGGGAGGGGACCATTCCATCGTCGTCGGACAGGTTGAAGCGTGTGACGCCGGCGACGGGGACCCGCTGATGTTCTTCCGAGGGAACCTCTCGGGAATGGGTTCGTGATGGATGCCCGTCGCCGGCTGGCCGTGGTGCCTCCCCTACTGGCGGGTTTGGCAGCGGCTGTAGCGCTCGAGACATCCACCGGACTCCTGCTCTACAACGATGACGGTCTCCTTCCAGCGCTGACCCTGATCCTCACCATCGAGGTCGGAGCCCTGGGGTTTGGGCTCCTGACGGGGCCGCTGCCCGTAGGGGGCGGGGCCGTGGAGCAGATCAGGCGGCGGTGGATGTTCTGCCTGGTCACGTTCGCCGTGGCGTCGGCCGCAGGGGCTGGGCTCAACGTATCCGAGAACCTTCAGGGGACTGCCCTTGGTCAGGGCATTGGGTTGGGCTTCCTCGGTGCACTCCCCCTCTTTTCCTTGGGGACACTCCTGGGGGCAATGGGCCACCCGGACGACCTGGGTCGGACGCCGCCGAACCGGGTAGGGCCAGCCTCGGTCCTGGGGGCGACTCTGGGTTTTTTCCTCGCGGGAACGGTGCTTCTTCCCAACGGCGCCCCCCATACCCTGTATCTCTTATGTCTGGTGATTCTCTCGGGCGGGGCCCTCCTTCAGGGATGGGTGCTGGATGCTCGAGTAACGGTGGAGACTCTGGAAACACGGGTGGTTCGGGGGTTGGTACTCCGAGTTGAACGACGGGTGCTCGGGAGTCCACCGCGAGAGCTGAACCTCCTCCTGGAAGGGGATGCCA
>JABDNZ010000089.1 GCA_013043565.1 Gemmatimonadota bacterium
GATGGGTGGAGGCCCGCGGCCAATAGGACATCCCCTGCACGAAACGTTGCTTTGAGGCCTGCCGCATCACTGTCAAAAAGGAGAAAGACCTTTGTGCAGTAGCGGGCCAGGAGCTTGGCTTGGTCCTCGGTCATGGAGGTGCCGAGGGGGGCCACGACATTCTCGATTCCCCCTGCGGCCAGAGAAACGGCGTCCATATACCCCTCGACCACCAGGCCGCCCTCCTCCCTCCGAATGGCATTCTTCCCCCAGGACAACCCATACAGGACTTCGCCCTTGTGATAGACGGGGGTCTCCGGAGAGTTGAGATACTTTGGCGCGCCTTTTCCGCTCTGCCCCAAGATCCGCCCACCAAAAGCCAGGGTGCGGCCCGACGCCGATTGGATGGGAAAGATGATTCGGTTGCGAAAGCGGTCGTAGGGCTCCTTCCCGATCTCCCTCTGGACCAGAAGCCCCACCTCCAGTAGAACCGGGTCTTCGATCCCATGGACCGCGGCGCCCTCCCTGAGGGACCGCCATTCGTCGGGCGCGAACCCAAGATCAAACCGTTCGACCGCATCCCGACCGATGCCTCGCTTCTTCAGGTAGGCTCTGGCCGGCCTCCCGGCGTTCCGATCCCAGAGGGCCTTCTTGAAGAACTCCTGGGCGAAAGAGTTTGCCTCATGGAGGTGCCGATGAGGGTCCTCCCCCCCCTGCCGGGACACGTCCCGGACCTCAACACCGACCCGGACGGCCACGGCCTTCACCGCGTCGACAAAACTCAGCCCAAGGCGCTTCATCAAAAAAGTGAAGACATCTCCGGATTCGTTACACCCGAAGCACTTATAGAACCCTTTGGAGGGGACGACATAGAAGCTGGGTGTCCGTTCCTCGTGGAACGGACACCGGGCTTTGAAGTCCTTTCCGGCCCGCTTGAGGGCCACATGTTCGCCGATGATGTCGACGATGTCGGCCCGTGCCCGGACCTCGTCTACTACATCGTCCGGAATCAACGAAGCCTCACTATGGTCACCCCTGCTCCTCCTTCAACCGGCCCTCCCATTCGGAAGTCGCCGACTCGCCCGTCGGCTTTCAGGATCTCGGAGATCGCCTCCCGCAGCGCCCCGGTCCCCTTCCCATGGATGATACGAAGCTCACCCAGGCCCCCCAGGACCGCCTGGTCCAAAGCCCGGTCCACCTCGATTCCCACCTCGAGGACGCGAAGTCCCCTTACGTCCACCTCCGTTTTCGGCTCGGCCTCGGGCCCCTGCCAGGACGAGGCCTGAGTAGCCGACGGCGAACCGAGGGGTCCTCGAACCTCTTCTGGCCCGCCGAGGAACTCCAGATCCGCAGGATTGACCTGCAGGCGGACTCCGGCGGTCTCCACGAGTACCCGGTCCTCCCGAACCTCCACCACCGACCCTTTGGCCCCGGTCCCGCTCAACCTCACCCTGTCTCCAGGTTGAACCGTCCCGATCTCAGTGGGGCGAACCGGTCGATCTCCGGCAGCTTGATGCTGCCGGGCGGCTTTTTCGACCCGTTGCCGGGCCTTTCGATGGGTTTCTTCCAGGGATCTATCGTCCTGCCGGGTCCGGTCCCATGCTCCTCGTACCTCCTGGATGGCCTCCTCCACTTCCCGCCTGGCTTCCATGAGGAGCCGGCGGGCCTCCTCCTGAGCACGATCTCGAGCAGTGCGTTCCTGGTCCTTCAGGACCGCTTCTCGCTCCTGGAGCCCTTCCCTGAGCCGTTCCGTTTGAGCTTTCTCCTCCGCCAAGGCTTCCACGAGCCGCCCGGCGTCCTTCTCCTTTCGCTCCAGAGCCGCCAGGAGGTCCTCCATCCGGGCTTCCTCTCTCGGGAGATGGTCCTCGGCCCGATCCAGGATCCCGGCCGGGAATCCGAGGCGTCGGGCGATGGCCAAACCGTAGCTCCGGCCCGGACGACCCTTGAGGAGCTGATAGGTGGGTTCGATGCGATCCGGGTCAAACTGGAGGGAGGCGTTCACTACCCCACTTCCTGGAGCGTCCAGGCGCTTCAGGGCCCCGAGGTGAGACGTGGCAACCGTAAGGGTCCCCCGGCTCACCAACTCCTCCAGGATCGCCTTGGACAGGGCGGCCCCCTCCTGAGGAT
>JABDNZ010000239.1 GCA_013043565.1 Gemmatimonadota bacterium
GCTCCTGATGAACTCCGTCACCTTCGGGGTTCGGATCCCGTCCAGATCGTAACCCACGCTGATGTCGAAGATGGTCTCGAAGCCGATGGCGGACGGGAAAGAACCGAACCCTCGAGTGTGCTTCAGGATCTCGATGAGGTAGGCGGCCTTCGCGTATTCGCCCAGGGAATCCCGTACGCTCAGTTCTTGAGACCATTCGACGTTGAAGCCGACGTTGGGCACGTGGATACACGGCCGCGGGATCTGGAGATCGTCTTTCACCTGAACCGTTTTCAGCTCCATGATCCGGCCCCCGGCCAACCAAGCCAGAACGATGTTCTGGGCCAGTTGGGTGTGAGGGCCGGCGGCCGGCCCCAGGGGCGCGGCGGCTCGACGGGAGAAGTGGGTGGCTGAGAAATCGAGACGGTCGTCTGGGATGTACCACTTGCGGATCGGGAGATCGAAGATGGACTCAGCCGCCGCCACCTCTCTCCGCATGCGGCGTAGGAGATCTGGAAAGGGGATCGGGTGCAGGTCGGCCATTGTGAACTCAGCTCCTGCGGGACTTCGGGACGGAAGGCGCGGCAGCCGGGGCGTCTTTCATTGGCAGCCGAAACCGCCTTTTTCCGTCGTAGGCGTAGAGGGCTCCGGCCACGGCCCCTGCCGTCGGCACCAATCCGATCTCCCCGACCCCTTTCGAGCCGTAGCCTCCAACTTCGTCCGGGACCTCGATGAGGATGACGTCCACCGGCGGAGTGTCTTTGGCTTTTAGTATCCCGAGGTCTTTGAGGAGAAGAGAGTCGGGCCGTCCGTCGGTGCAGGGGAACTCCTCCGAGAGGGCGTAACCCAGGCCCATGTGGACGCCCCCTTCGATTTGACCGGCGCAAAGGACGGGGTTGATGGCCTTGCCCACATCGTGTGCGGCCACGACCCGCTCCAGGCGCCCATCGTCGTCGAGCAAGACCACCTGAGTGGCGTAGCTGAACGTCATGTGAGTGACCGGGTCCTCGACGTCGGTCCCGGGTTTGACCGTAAAGTCGCAGACGTACTCCCCGAGGTACTCCCGGCCGGAGAGTTCTTGCACGGGCGCGCTCTTCAGGTCGGACGCCAGCTTCCGGCCGGCAATCCGGGCGGCGGCCGTCATGAGGGCGGTGGCCCGGGACGCCGTGGTCATTCCGCATAAGACCCTGGGGTCGCTGACAGCCCGAACGGTCATACAACCGGGCGGCAGGCCGGTCTCTTCCTCCACAGTCTGTTGGACTACGGTGAACAGACCCTGCCCCATCTCGGTGAAGCCCGTGAGAAGCTCGAGGTCTCCGTCGTCCAGGACCCGGATGAGGAGGCGCCCCGAGTCGTCCATCCCGTTTCCGATCCCCGTGTTCTTGATTCCGCAGGCGATGCCGGCGTATCGGGCGCTCTTGTAGGTGTCACGCACGGCTTCGAGGGTTTCCCGCACGCCGCAGCTGCCGGACAGGATCTGCCCGGTAGCGAACCGCTCGCCGGGGCCGAGGATGTTCCGATCCCGAATGTCATAACCGTCGATTCCCACCTTCTCGGCCAGGAGGTCCAGGGTTCCTTCGATGGCAAAGGCGGCTTGGTTCGCGCCAAACCCCCGCATGGCACCGCAGGGAGGGTTGTTCGTGTACACCGTCCTCGCCTCTACGTCCACGGCCGGGGCCCGATAGGGGCCGCAGGAGTGGCCGGCGGCCCTCTCGAGGACCTTCATCCCGACCGATGCGTATCCCCCCGTGTCTCCCACGATCCGGGCGCGAACGGCAGTGAGGCGACCGTCGGCGTCGCACCCTGCTACGTACCGCAGTGAGATCGGATGCCGCTTGGGATGCATCCTCACGGACTGGTCCCTGCTCAGCACCGTCCGAACCGGCTTTCCGGTGAGGTGGGCAGCCAACGCCGTTTGGGCCTGGATCGACAGGTCTTCCTTCCCCCCGAAGGCGCCCCCATTGGTCACGAGCTCCACCTCGATGTCCTCCAAGGGAATGGCCAGAACGGATGCGATCTGACGCTGGTCCTCGTGAACCCCCTGACCCTGGGAATAGACCTTCAGCCGTTGGTCGCCTCCGGGGCCCAAGCCGTTGGGGGCGGGGAGCCCGGCCGGGATGGCCAAACAAGCCTCCGGCTCGAGGAAAGCATGCTCGATGCGCTGGGTGAGGAACGTCTCTTCCACCACATGAACCGAAGCGGCCAGGGCGGCATCCACGTCGCCCCGACTGAAAGCACACACGTCCAGGAGGTTTCCGCCCTCGTGGATCTCCGGGGCTCCAGGTGCCAGGGCGGACTCCGGGTCCGTGACAGGTTCCAGGACGTCGTATTCGATGGCTTCTTCCAGGGCCTCTGCAGCTCGATGGGCGGCGAACCGCGACGTGGCCAGAACGAGAGCGAGAACATCTCCTACGCACCGAGTCACTTCCCCCTCGGCAACAAAAACGGGCCAGTCCGGCCGGATGAGGCCGACGCATCGATCTCCAGGAACGTCCCCGGCCATCAGAACGCGCTCCACTCCTGGCATGTGTTCGACGGCGGCCGCGGGGATTGCGATGACTCGGGCCCGGGGATGGCCACTCAGGACAACAGCTCCGTGAAGCATGGGGTCCACGGCCATATCGGCGATGTAGTCCTTCTTCCCAAGGACAAGGTCCGATCCGCGGTAGCGGGGGGTCGCACTCCCCACCCCCGAGGGTGGAAGGTCGGCCAAAGGCCGTATCCCCAGGGCCTCGCCGAAGAACGAGCTCCGCCTCGGGCCTCCATTGAAGTCGGGCTCGGCGCTGTACCATCCTTCGGCTGCCCTCAAGATCGAGTCCACGATTCTGTGGTATCCGGTGCATCGGCAAAGATGCCCCGAAAGAGCTTTTTTGATCTGATCTTCGTCGGGATCGGGCGTCCGGTCGAGGAGGGAAACAGCCCTGGCCACGATTCCCGGGGTGCAAAATCCGCACTGGAGCCCGCCCTCACGAACGAAGGCCTCCGCCAGGATCCGGCGTTTCTCCTGGGGAAGGCCCTCCAGCGTCGTGATTTCCGTTCCCTCGGCCGACTCGGGCTTCCGAACGCAGGAGAGGACCGCCCGGCCGTTCACCAAGATCGTACAACACCCGCACCCGCCCTGAGGTGAGCATCCGTCTTTTGGGGACGTGACGCCGCAGCTCTCCCTGAGAACCTCCAGCAGGGTCATTCCCTCCTGATAGTGGGCCTTTACCGGTTGGCCGTTCAGAGAAAAGGAAAGTCGGGGCATGTGAGGTCTCACTCAGGAAAACTGGATGCAGGCGTCCTTCAGCCCGAAGTAGAGGAGACGGGAAAGGACCGTTTCACGGTACCGAGCTGTGGAGCGGAGGTCGTCGATGGGGGCTATGTCGCTGCGGAGGGCCTCGGCGAGGTCGGCCGGCTCCCCTACAGACCGTCCGCTGGCGAGGAAGGACTCCAGTGCTGGGCACCGGCATACCGTGGGAGCGACACTGTTGGCCACGATCCGCCAATCGTCTCCGCGGCGGGTCACGGCCACTCCCACCTTCGAAATGGCCTGGGCGGTTCTGGATCCCACCTTCTCGAACAGCTGGAGGTCGTAAGAGCGGACGGGGATTCGGATTCCTGTGAGCAGCTGATCCGACTTTCGCCGCATGGATTTGTAGCCCAGGTAGAAGTCTGAAAGTGGACACTCCTCGGTTCCTTCCCGAGACCGAAGGATGACGACAGCGTCGTAGGCCATGAGCACGGCCACACCGTCGGCCGCCGGTGAGGCGTTGACCACATTTCCGGCCCAGGTGCCCCGGGTTTGGATCTGAATTGCGCCTATCTGGCGAGCGGCCCGGACGAGCAGGGGAAGGGCGGCCTGAACCTGGGAATCCTGAATGATGTCCCAATAGGTGGTCAGAGCCCCCAATCGCAACTCGCCCTCGCTCCATCCATGGGCCCGGAGTTCCGGGATTCCGGACAGGTCGAGGTACGTCTGTCCGGAGTCGTCGGGCCGTTGGGGCCAATGGACGAACAGGTCGGTTCCGCCGGCGATGGGAATGGCCCCTTCGTGCGTGGCCAGGAGCTCGCAGGCATCCGAGAGGTTCTCCGGGAGGAGGAGATTCATCCGAGCCCCTCCTGGCCCTGGGGGTCATGGTTCTCCCCTTCGGGGCGGCCGACCCCGGCCTCCTCCAGCCAAACCTGCAGCCCATCGATAATCCCGTCATAGCCCGTGCATCGACAGAGGTTTCCCGCCATGGCTTCCCTCAGGGTATGGGTGGCCAAGACCTCCGGATGCCTTCTGATCCAGAGGGCCGTCATGACCACACCGGGTGTGCAGGCTCCGCACTGGGTGGCTCCACTGGAGTGGAGAGCCTCGAGCTCGTGAGCACGAACGGACTCGATGGTTTCGATCACCCGCCCCCGGGCCTGAAAAGCGGGGATCAGGCACGAGTTCACCGGGAGTCCGTCGAGGATGACGGTGCAGGCACCACACT
>JABDNZ010000246.1 GCA_013043565.1 Gemmatimonadota bacterium
GCCCTGGCCCACTCCACCCCCACCCACGCCAGGGGAAAGGCCAAGGCCAAGGGCAGGCCCTGCTCTTGATGAAGGGCGTGGGTCAGCCGTCCGCACAGAGCAGAAAGGCTAATGAGGATGGTGAGGAGGAGCAGGTAGCCCGGAATAGCCCAAGAAAAGTGAGGGGCCACGACGACAGGTATCCAGACCAAGGTCCATACCCAATACGCGCCCCCGAACGCCCCGCCCAAAACGGTGGCCGCCCACGCCCCGCCGGGGTTCCGGGGCAAAGAAGCAAACCCCATCGCCAACGGGGCCAACGCAAAGACAGAGAGTGGGAAAAGGTCGAAGGGGGGTTGAGCCAGGATGAGGAGGAGAGCCGCCGACAACCCTCCTCCCAGCCGGATGAAACCCAGGCCGGACCGGGTCCGGGAGGACATCAGCCCGACTTCAGCCGACCAGCGGCAATCCAGAGAGCAAGGTTCAAGGGGACAGTGAGGGCGAGGATCTCGAGGTTGTTCTGCCCGATGCCGGGGAGGGCTTCCACGATGACCCCCAGCACTGAGAGGCCCGCCAGGGCCAAGGCGGTCCTTCGGCCCCAGGCCGGGAGCCGATTCTTGACCAGGAAGATGAACAGGGCCAACAAGAGGGGAAGGAAGAGGGGGCTGACCTGGAAGAGATTAAAATTGGCGTACCAAAACTCATGATCGGTGAATAGCCAGGCGCCGAGAAGGAGGGTCCCCCCGAGGGAAGCCAGGCCTGCCCAGCCCCCACCCAGGACAAACACCCCTGCTCGCCTCCATGAACTCATGCGGGCCGGAGGCCTACCGATCCAGATAAGGGATCCTCCCCACATCAGTCCGAGGGCGAGGAAGAGCGGCAGGGCGAACGGGGGTGAGGAAGGAGGTCCGGCCGTTGTGGGTTCCAGTAGCTCACCCTCCCGTGCCACCAGGGGTCGAAAGCCTCCAGACCCGTCTGGTACCTGCACCTCTCGGAGGTTTTCCCTCAAGGTCCGGGGAAGAAACATCTCCTCCCATACGGTGATGGGGCGGTCGGCGCTGGGCCCCAGGACGAACTGAATGCCCAGGTAGTAGAGGGGCATCTCTCCGAGGATTCGCCGGGTGTGCCAGCGAAAGGAGTGCTCGGTGGTGTCGTTGGCAAAAAGGGCCTGGATCTGGCCTCCGATGACCCCATCCAGGGCATCCCGGAGGCGAGTGGAGCAGTTGTCACGATAGTAGTCGTACCGGTAGTCGCGGTTTTCCGGGAGGTAGTTCTCCTCCACCAAAGCCAACAACTCGACTCTCTGATCGGGGGTCAGGGCCAACTCCTGGATCCAGACGGGCCGCCCGGCCCGCCGGTACTCCGAAAGGGCCACTGCGAAGTCCGATGGCCCCATGGAGTACAGCATGGTTCCCCGGATCAGGCGGGGGATGAAGTCCTCCGAGAAGAAGTTGAAGATTCCCCAGTGATAGGCGGTGGCGGTCCCATCGGCCCGGTCCTCGAAGAGAAGTGCGTTATGGCCGAACCGCTCCCAGACCAGGTCCCCCTGCCCGATTGTGACGAGGGAAACCGAGAGATCTCCTCCCGGGGAGGGGCTGGCCGGGGGTGGACTCTCCTGAGCCCCCAACCAAACCCCCGGCTGATCTCCCAGCCAGAGAGGGGCCAGGAGGATTGATATCAGAAGCAGGCGGAATGCTGCTCCGGTCAACGGGTCCTTTCCTCCCCGGAAGCCGGTCCAGTCAGCATGATCTGCAGCCCGAAACGAACCTCGAAGTAGCGGAGATCCTCCATGATCTCATACCGTCCCTCACCGTAAGCCCGAAAAGCATCGGAGAGGGGATATTCCAGGCCCGCATGAAGGTTGAAACCCGGCTTCACCGAATCGAGGAGATCCTCGACGAACGTCCCTTTGATGGCTTCCCCGTCACCGTCCATGAAATGGAGGCTGAGACCCCCGCCGGCGAACGTCAGGAGGTCCAGCGGAATCGACCACACGAAATGGGAGTCCATGGAGACAATGAAGTCGGTGTACTCGATGGTGCCCAGGTCGACCCCCGTGAAGTCGGGAATCGGCTCGTTCGGGTCGTCCACGAGGGCATCGATGTTCCGCTCCAACCGTCGAACCTCGTTGCCCTTCATATCGGAGGACCAGAAGGCGACCCCCGGGATTAGCCGGAGTCCGGGCCCCAGATACCCCAGATCCACCCTCGCCCCGATGGTGTAGGTGGATTCCGCCCGGGTGGGCCAGATGTACCCTGTTTCGAGGGAAAAACCCCGAAAAGACAGGTTTTCATAGTCGTAGTCGGCCAGACTCGCCTGAGCGGCGGCCTCGCCGGCAAAAAAGAAAAGACCGAGGCACACTGCCAGGGCTGACATTCTTCTCATGCTTTTCTCCTCACGGCGCCAATCAAATCATAGTCCAGGGCATCCAGGACTTCGATCTCCACAAAATCCCCCGGGAAAACCTGCTCAGCAGGCAGGAGGTTCGTGACTCCGTCCACGTCGAGGGCCTGAGTCTCGATCCGAGCCTGGAAGCCGAATTCCGGGTCGTCGTCTACTACACGGTCCACAAGGGCGATGGTCCGCCGACCGACCTGATCGAGGTTCAGCTCGAATGAGATCTCTCTTTGGAGATCGAGGAGAGCCTCGAGGCGCTCGGCCTTTTCTTCTTCCGGGATCTGGTCCTGCATGGCGGCGGCAGCGGTGCCCTCCTCCAGCGAGTAGGAAAAAGCCCCTACCCGGTCAAACCGAACCTCCTCCAACAGGTCGAGGAGTTCCCGGAAATCCTCTTCCCTTTCTCCCGGGAAGCCAACGATCACGGTGGTTCTGAGAGTAAGGTCCGGGATGGCTTCCCGAAGCCAGCTCACCCTCTCCAGGATGGTGGCCCGCCTCTCGGGCCGGCGCATGGCCTCCAGGATCCTGTCGCTTCCATGTTGGAGCGGCATGTCCAGATACGAAAGCAGCCTGGGTTCCGAGGCCAGAAGCTCCACCAGCTCCCGAGTGATCCCCGACGGATACATATAAAAGAGCCGAAACCATGGGATCTCGGTTTCGCCCAGCAGAGCCTTCAGAAGCTCTGGAAGGAGGTCGGCCTCCGGGTCGTGGCGCCTTTGGTCTCGCCCGTACCAGGTGGTGTCCTGGGAGATGATGTTCAGCTCTTTTACTCCCTGACTCCCCAGGGCTCGGGCCTCCTGGACCAGATCGGGCACGGGGGAGGACCGATGCAGTCCTCGCATGAGTGGAATCGCGCAGAATGCGCAGGAGTGGTCACATCCCTCGCTGATCTTCAAGAAGGAGGTGTGGGGGGTTTCGGTCGCCAGGACCCGGAGGGGCCGTTCCATAGTGGGAACGAGGTCTTCGGCATCTGGAAGCAACCCCCGGGCCCTCAAGGACGGGATAAGGTCGGCAAGCTCAGCCAGGCCCAGAAAGAGGTCGACCTCGGGGATCTCCCTGGCCAGGTCATCCTTGTACCGCTGCACCATGCAGCCCACCGCGGCCACGGCCTTCACGTCCCCCGATTCTTTGAGCTCGCAGGCTTCGAGGATCGTCTCGATGGACTGCTCCTTCGCCGCCTCGATGAACCCGCAGGTGTTCACGATGACCACCTCGGCGGCGCTGACCTCCCCGGTCACCCGGGCCCCCTGGCCCACCAGGGCCGCCATCATGTGTTCGGAATCGACAGTGTTTTTGTCGCAACCCAATGTCACCAAAGCGATGCGAGGACCATTTTCCGGACCCACCGGGTCAACCTGATGTTGAACCGCCGGAGTGGTCGGATCGACCTCCGCCCGGATGGGTGCGGCAGAAAGTGGAATGACCGGTAAGTCCCTTCGTTTCACTTTGGGGTCCCGTCCAGAAAGAGGAGATTTCCCGGGCCGGCCGCCGGGGTCGTTTTTGGGGAAATCAACGTCGGCGAATGACCTGAGCCCCCTCAGGGGGCACGAATCGGAAACGAGACGGGTCCGGCGACGGGTTCAATTCGATCTCCGACAAGGACACGGTGCGGACCGATCCGTTCTCCATCTCGATTCGCGCTCGCACAATGAGAAACCGATCGGGATCGAGCCAGATCTTCGCCCCCTCGAATCCGGCTGGTCCCTTGGGAACCAGGGAAAGGACGTGTGTCGATCCACCCGGCAGCGCTTCCGTGCCGAGATAGGCCATCGTGTATTTTTCCCCGGGGGACTCCAGGAACTCTCGTTGGAAATCCAGCCCTCCAGGCCGGGATTCCAATTCAAATCTGAGGACCTGCCTCGGATCGGAGCTTGGATAGTACACCCAAAAAGCCTCTCCGTCGGCCACGAGCAGGTCACCCTCCGGCTCCGCGAAACGCATCGCAAACAGGTTTGGGGCTTCTTGGCAAAGGGACCCGCTGGCGCGGGTCGTGTCACCCAGGAGGGGAACAGCGAGGACCTGCTGGAACCGAGCGCAGAAACCCCGGAGGTCACTGTAGCGGGCTCCCGCCTCCTCCATGAGGGACAGGGCTCGGGTGTCCTGGGCGGACAAACCCGGAGCGGAAAAGCCCACGAACAGCCCAAAGAGGACCATCCGGTTCAGTTTTGATGCTCTGGATGGACCGCGCCTCACAACTCCTCCTCTTCTCCCCTCCTCAGGAACTCGAGGTCGGAAAGGGTCATTAGAACCTCTCTTGCCTTTGACCCGTCCGGCGGCCCAAGGATCCCTGCCTCGTGGAGTTGATCCACCACCCGGGCGGCCCTCCCGTAGCCGATCTTCAGACGTCTCTGGAGCAGTGAGGTGGATCCCTGGTTCTGTTGAATGCAGACTTCCGCGGCATCCCAGAACCGGTCGTCCCGGTCCTCGCCCGGCGACAGACCGCCCTCCTCGAGCCCCGCCTCGGCCTCCATGCTCCGGACCACCTCCAGGATGTCCTCTTCTTCAGGCCACCTCTCCTCCTTCGCCGCCCTATCGGACCTGAGAGCCGCCTGTTCCCGGTACCATGAGGTCAGTCGCTCCGTCTCATCCGTTCCGGTATACGCTCCCTGGATCCTGACCAGCTCGGAGGTGCCCGGTGGAAGGAAGAGCATGTCCCCGTTCCCCAGGAGAGCATCGGCCCCGTTCTGATCGATGATGGTCCTGGAATCGACCTTGGATGAAACACGGAAGGCCACCCGGGTCGGGAAGTTCGCCTTGATGAGCCCGGTAATGACGTTGACGCTCGGCCGTTGAGTGGCCACCAGAAGGTGAATCCCGATGGCCCGGGCCTTCTGCGCCAGCAGGGTCAGGGGTTTCTCCACTTCGCTCTGGACGGTCATCATCAGGTCCGCCAGTTCGTCCACGACCAGGACGACATAGGGGACCGGCCCGTCCTTCCAAAGCCATCGGTCCGGGTCCCCGTCGGGCCCTTTGGGATAAACCCTCTTCAGCGGCACGCCCTGGCGCAGTTTCTTGTTGAACTCCCCGATGGACCTGACCGTGTTGGCGTGGAGGAGCTCATACCTGCGCTCCATTTCGAACACCGCCCACTTGAGCACGCCGGCGGCGTCCCTCGGGTCCGTCACTACCGGATGCCTAAGGTGCGGCAGGTCAACGTAGGCGCTCAACTCGACCATCTTTGGATCGATCAGGAGGAACCGAAGGGTCTCGGGAGTGTGGCGGTAGACCAGGCTGGTGATAAAGGCGTTCAGGCAGACCGACTTTCCGGATCCCGTGGCTCCGGCAATAAGGGCATGGGGCATTCGGGCCAAGTCCGCCACAAACGGGCGCCCTGTGAGGTCCCGGCCGAGGGCCAAGGGAAGGTCTGCTTTCGTGCGCCCGAACTGCCGGGACTCGAGGATCTCCCTCAGGAACACCATCTCCGCTTTGGGATTCGGGATCTCAACGCCCACGGCTCCTTTTCCCGGGATGGGCGCGACGATCCGGATGCTTCTGGCCTTCATGGCGAGGGCCAGGTCGGCATCGAGATTCGCGATCCGATTGACCTTCACCCCAGGGGCCGGGACTACCTCGAATTGTGTCACGACCGGCCCTGTGGTGCGCCCACCGATGGTACACTCCACGTTGAAGGTTTGGAGCTTCTGCACCAGAACGTGCCCCAACCGGTCCAACTCCCTCTCCATCCCCTCTCGGTCCGAGAGGTCCGGTTCGTCCAGGTGGTCGAGAGACGGCAGTTCATGCGGGAGGTTCTCGTCCTGCGGATTGGGATCGTCCAGCTCCGGAACCGAACCCTCCACTTCCAGTCCGTCCTCGGCTTCCTCGAGGGTCTCCGGGCGCTCCACCTCCAGGATCGGATCCTCCTTTTCGAGATCGTCGATGAACGAAAACAGATCCGAATCCTCAGGGGCTTCTATCTCTTGCCGCTGGGCCGCCACTTTTGCCCTACGGTGTTCCGACAGTTCATCGAACCAGCCTTTTAAACCGGTTCCGGCCCGTTGAGCACCCCGTCCCAGAAGGCCGGCTCCCTGGACCGCTCCCCTGCCTACGGGCAGGAGGGGATTCCAGCCCAGAGTCCCCACCAGGAGAAGGAGCGTCAGCGCCCCCAGAAGAAAGAGCGCCCCAAACCCTCCCAAGCCGACCAGCAACATGCCTCCAAACCAGGAGCCGAGGGCTCCGGAAACGGCCGAGGCCGGGACCAGAACGTGGAGGCCGGGAGGAAGGAGTATCAGAAGACCGGCAAAGAGGATGGCCAACCGTAAGGCCCAATTCGGCGATACCCACCAACCCAGCCGCAGCCCACCGACGGCCAGGAGGCCAGGGAGGAGAATCGCCGTTAGGCCAAATATGTAGGTGAGTATGGCCTGGATCGCCGCCCCCACGCTTCCCATGAGGTTCCCCGAGGGAAACCACGTCTCGCCCACTTCTCCCAGGATCCAGGTGGGAAAGAGAACGAGGAAGAGAAACAGGGCCACGGCCAGAGCACCAAGAGCCAAGATCTCTTGTTGTTGGTCTTGGCTGAGAAACCCCTTCTTCCCCTTTTTTTTCCCTTTGCGTTTTCTAGCGGTCACGGCGTTTCCAATCCCTTCAACCCATCATCTTGTTGGGATCACGTGTCCAGACCTTCCTGGGGGGGCACGCTGATCCTCCTCTCCCTCATCTCCGGGACCAGCGAATGGCGATCCAAGGAGGCGCAGAGCTCGAGATCGCTCTCGAGGCCGATGCCGAGGAGATTCTTGCCAGCGGCCGTGGAGCCGAGGAAGTCGGCGGAAACCGTGTAGTTCGAAGCCAGGTCGGCAGCCACTCTGGCCGCGTCGTTCATGACCACGTCCCCGTCTCCATCAACTCCCAAGCGCTGAAGTAGGAGTCCGGCGCATAGGGCATCGTCCAGGGAGAAACGGTTCTCTCGTCCGGAACAGACGATCACCAGGTCGCCCCCCCCCTCCAGCGCTTCCACAACCGCAGACAGGTTCAGGAAAGAGGCTGCGAGGACCCTATCGGCGGCCTCGACGGCTGCGAACGCCCGGGTTCCGTTGGTCGTGGTCATCACCAGCTGTTTTCCTCCCACCACCTCAGCAGTGAACTCGGCCGGGGAGTTCCCCAGATCGAACCCTTCCACCTTCAACCCCTTCCGTTCCCCACAAAGGAGGGTGTCCTCTCTACCCAGCGAGGAGGCCAACTTCACGGCTTCTTCCGTGGAAAGCGTTGGAAAGATGGCCTTGGCCCCGTTCGCCAGAGCCTCGACAAGGGTCGACGTTGCACGGATGACATCGATGACGACAGCCGTCTTTCCCTCCACGGACGTCTCGTCGACCACAGCCGGGGAGAAGAACACGTCAATGGTCATGAGGACTCCTTGGTAGCTGCCAGAAACCGAGCGACGAACCCAGTGTCTACGTCCCCTGATACGAAATTGGAATCTCTGGTGATTCTGGCAAGGATGCCGATCGTGGTGGGTATGCCCTCGATGACAAAGCTGTCCAGGGAGTGTTGGGCCCTGACGATGGCCTCTTCCCGTGTGTTCCCGCTGACAATGAGCTTCCCAAGAAGAGAGTCATAGAAGGGCGGAACGTGGTATCCGGTGTACACATGGGTGTCCATTCGGATGCCAGGGCCACCCGGTGGATGAAAGGTCGTGATCTGGCCGGGGCAAGGCGCAAAATCCCTCTCAGGGTCCTCAGCGTTGATG
>JABDNZ010000250.1 GCA_013043565.1 Gemmatimonadota bacterium
GGCGAAGACCAGTTGAACCTGAAGAGCTCGTCTGGCAGCCCCCGGCCTACCTCTTGATCCGGGAAGAGTTCCTCGAAGTTGATCACGGTGGCCGGAGTCGGGGTGATGGACTTCCCCTGCTGCCGGAAGACGGCATCGAGGCGCCTGATATTGCCCCCCTGGGACTCCGTATACACCGTGCGCCAATCGTTCGGGTCGGCGGTGGTGTGGAACCCATCCCCAGAATGGAACTTGAACCAGTGGTCGGTGAAGATCCCGTTCCAGTCCCGGCTGTTGGAGGGGCCGCCCCAGTTCCCGTTATCCTGAAGTCCTCCGTAGACCCAATAGGGGTCGCGGTTGTCGGTCGTCACCGCATAAAATTCGCCGATGTCCATATTGTCGAACATCACGAAGTGGTGGCCCTGGTCGAAGGTGACGTAGGATCCTTTGTCGTTGCCGACGTAGAACATGTCGGGATTGTGGGGGTCGATCCAAAGGGCATGGAAGTCACCGCTGATTCCCTGTAGGGACCGGTCGAAGGTCCGGCCCCCGTCCTCCGACACCTGAGCCGAACCAGCCAGGACATAGACACGCTGATCGTCCTGCGGATCCATCCAAATATGGGAGTAGTAAAAGGGTCGGTTGTTGTACCGGTTCACATACTCCCAGGAAGCACCGCCGTCTTCCGAGCGATAAAGCCCGGTCCCCAACTGGGTCATATCGGAGAATGCCGAATCCTGTCGGGTTGGTTGGAAACCGTGTTCCACGATCGCCATGAGGATGTCAGGATCGGAATGGTACACGGCGAGGCCGATTTTCCCGGTGTCCCCGGTCGGCAACCCGTTCGTCAGCTTGGTCCAACTCTCGCCACCGTCGGTGGACTTGAAGATCCCCCCGTTCGGCCCTCCGGAAAGGAACTTGTGAGGCATCCTGATCCTCTCCCAGAACGCCGCGTACATGACGTTGGGGTCCCCCGGGTCCATCTTCAGGTCCGACGCGCCGGTACGGCCATCATCCGGGAGGCCATTCGAAAGGTGCCGCCAAGTCCGGCCTCCGTCCTCGGTCTTGTAGATCCCCTTCTCACCGGCGTGGCCCCATAGGTGCCCCTGGGAGGCCACATAGGCCACCTCGGGATCTGAAGGGTGCACCAGGACCTCGCTGATGTGATGGGTGTCACTCAGGCCGACGTTCTCAAAGGTCTCGCCGCCGTCGGTGGACTTGTATACGCCGTCTCCCCAGGTGACTGAATTCCGGGTACACGACTCGCCCGTCCCGATCCAGATGATGTCCGGGTTCGGCTGGAAGATGGCTATATCACCGATGTTCCCGGACCCGTAGTGTTCGAAGATCGGCTCCCAGGTTGTCCCAGCGTTGTTGGATAGCCATGCACCTCCCGAAGCCGCTCCCACGATGACACGGGCCGGGTCGGAAAAAACGGCTTCAATATCGGTGACCCTGCCCGCCATGTTCGAGGGCCCTATGTTCCTCCACTCCAAATCCCTCGAGAGGTTGGGACCCTCCTGAGCCGAGAGGCCGGCGACGCAGGTCAAGAGGAGAAGGAACAGATTCAAGCCTTGGGTGATTACACGCATCATGCTGGACCTCCAGCGAGACATGGTGAGCACCAATAGGGACCGGAGCATCGGCCGGGAGTCGAGATCAGGGAGCATGGCCCGGGAGCAGCCTTCCCCGCAAGGGGCCCAATCGTAGCTTCGAGGAAGGGCCCCGCCTTCCTCCAAAACCCAATTGAAGCCAGAGAGGAAGGGTCGGAGAAGGTGGTGGAAACCAAATTCAGCGAGTTCTTGAGGCGCTATCCGGACTACCACGGAACCGAGGCCATCGACGAGCTCAGAAAAAGGGAGTTTTCTCGGTTGGATCGGCTGGGTCACATCTATGTCGACTATACCGGGGGAGGCCTTTTCGGCGATTTCCAGATCCGTCACCACATGGAATTCCTCGCTGGTTCGGTGCTGGGGAATCCCCACTCCACCAACCCGACATCGGCGTTAGCCACCGAAAGGGTGGTTTCCTGTAGGAAGAGGGTCCTCGAGTTCTTCAATGCCGACCCGGAAGAATACGTTCTGATCTTCACCTCGAATGCCAGCGGCGCCCTGAAGCTCGTTGGGGAATCTTACCCCTTCTCGGAGGGGGACCAATTCCTCCTCACCTTCGACAACCACAACTCAGTCGTTGGGATTAGAGCTTTCGACCGAGTGAAGCGTGCGTCCACCCAATACATACCCGTGGAACCGCCAGACCTGAGAGTGCCCGAGGAGCGGCTACGGGCGTTTCTGGAGGGTAGCCCTGAAAGCCGGAACAAGCTCTTTGCCTTCCCGGCCCAATCCAACTTCTCCGGGGTCCAACATCCCCTCGATTGGATTCGTGAGGCCCAAGAGTTGGGTTGGGACGTCCTTCTGGACGCCGCCGCCTTCGTCCCGACCAATCGGCTGGATCTCCAAAAGTGGCATCCGGACTACGTCACCCTCTCTTTCTACAAGATGTTCGGGTATCCGACGGGGGTCGGCGCACTCCTGGCGAGGCGTCCAGCTCTCCAGAAACTTCACCGCCCCTGGTTCGCCGGCGGGACCATTTCCTGGGCGTCGGTCCTGGCTGAAAGCCATACGCTGTCGCCGGGCTCCGATGGGTTCGAGGACGGGACCCTCAACTACACAAGCCTCCCCGCCGTTGAACTTGGTCTGGAATTCCTCGACTCCGTGGGGGTGGACACCATCCATGATCGGGTGAACACCCTGGCTGGGTGGCTCATGGACGAGCTTGTAGCCCTCAGGCACTCTTCCGGTGAGAGGGTGGCCAGGATCTACGGGCCCATCGACACGGAATCCCGGGGCGGAACCGTCGCCCTCAATCTCTACGACTCGAAGGGTGCGCCCATCGACCACCGACTGGTGGAGGAGAAGGCGAACAGCTGGAAGATCTCTCTTCGCACGGGGTGCTTCTGCAATCCCGGCGCCGGTGAGATGGCCATGGGTCTGGAACGGGACGAGATCGTAGGATGTTTGACCCGGTCCCAGGACCGAATGACCCTGGATCAGTTTCAACAATGCATCGACGACAAGAGCACCGGCGCTGTCAGGATTTCGTTCGGCGTGGCGTCTACTTTTGAAGATGCGTCGAAGGTACTTCAGTTCTTCCAGGAGTTTCAGGAGGGCTGAAGAAGCTCCTCCGGGAGGTACTCGGAGAAGTTCATGTGCATGAACTTCCAAGCCCCCGAGTCCCATACAGCAACAAAAGTGACGGGTCCTTTTTGGGGTTCGCCGGTCGTGTCGCCTGCCGCCGCGAAGAACCAGAGCCCCGTCACCACTGCCATGTCCCCCCGCAGATCGGTGGTGAGGTCCTCGAGCCAGAGGCGGGTCCCCTTGGGGTCGCCTCCCGGCACGAACCCAAACCCACGGTGATGTTCGACGACAGCGGCCATTCCCCGGATCACCCCCTGCTTCTCGGAGGAGAAATAGGTGAGGCGGGGATCGTTCAGGAACAGCTCTCCGACTTCGTCCAGGTCATAGCTGTTCCACATGTCCACCCACCGGTCCAGGAGAGCGTTGGGAGGCCCTGGAGCCATCCGAACAGCTGCCTCTGAGTCACATCCGGCGGAAAGGGCGACGCACACAAGAGCCAGTAGCGCCCCCCCTCGAAATCGGGCTATGGACGGGTAGGGTAAACCAAGACTTCTCTGGCGCATGTTTGGACTCATCTACCCTTCCAGCTCGCATTCCATTGCATAGATATTCCCTACCGACACCTCCCCATCGGGGGTCCAGAACGGAGCCCAAATCCTGCTGTATTCCAAACCCTCGAAATCGTCCAGACGACGCCACATGCCCGGCAGATCCTCGGACACGAACAGGTGAGCATCGATCTCATGCCCCTCCGGGCACCAGCGGAGCGCCGGATAACTCATGGCTGCGCTCCACCCCCGCTCCAGGAGCTCGCCCGTGACCCAGCCCTTCGTCCACTCACCGGTCAGGTCGGCAAGGAGCCCATGATTCGGGCCCCCTGGAGCCAAGCTCCCATACACGATGAGGCGTTTGGACACGGAGAAGAGGGCATCGATAGCCCCCTCGAGCAGATCGAGGGTAATTGGATTCCGGGGCTCCTGGGTTCGCAGGATATTGATCCGGATCAGCGCGTTGCTCAGCTGATCCCGGGTAAGAGATTGCATGGAAGCGGCCTGCTCCATCCAAGACACTCCTTTCGGCCTTTCTTTGATCAGGTTAAGGGACTCTTTATAGTGGTGGGACCCCCTCGCCCCATGCAAGTTGACGGGAAACGGGGCAGAATCCGACATCCGAACTCCATTGGCACGTATAAGAGATTGAAGGCCTCGTTCCCGAGAACCATCCTGGGGATCCCAATGGTTATCGCTACGGTTCGACTCCGGACAGCCCGGGCCACGGTGCTGTGGAAGCTCTTTTCCCTCCCCCTTCTGTTCATAGCCGGCTGTTCGGATAGCACCGGACCGGAACCATGGGAACGAGGCGATCTTCTGGACCGGCTGAATGGGTTACCGGGCGTGACCGCCGCCGAGATTCAACCGTACTACGGCTACCCCCGGGCGTTTCAGCTGGACATCACTCAGCCGGTCGACCACCTGAACCCGACCGGGCCTCAGTTCACCCAGAGGGCCTATCTCTCCCACGTAGCCGACAGTCTCCCTATGGTATTCGCACCGTCGGGCTACGGCACCTCACCGCAATCGGGCCAAGAGCTGGCGGGGATCCTCCAAGCCAACTGCCTTAGCGTGACTCACCGGTATTTTCCTGACGCCCGGCCCGCCAACCTGGACTGGCAGTACCTCGACATCAGGCAGGCCGCCGAGGACCACCACAGAATCGTGACGCTCTTGAACCGAATCTACTCCGGGACTTGGGTAAGCACCGGGATCAGCAAAGGTGGAGAAACCGTCCTCTTTCATCGTCGGTTTTACCCCGATGATGTCCAGGCCACGGTAGCCTACGTGGCCCCTCTCCTTTTCTCGGATGAAGACCCCCGGTTCATGCCGTACCTCAGAGGCCTGGGAAGTCCCGAGGTGAGGGATGGGATCACCGCATTCCAACGGATGCTTCTGGAGAAAAAGCCCGACCTGCTGGACGACTTCCAGGAGTGGTTTGAAAGAAACGACCTGGCGTTTTCACTCCCGGTGGCGCCCAGCTTCGAGTCGGCAGTGATCTCGTATCCCTGGAACTTCTGGCAGAGGAAGGCCTTCGAGCTATCGGAGATTCCGGGGCTGGAAGCGTCGGAAACAGAGATGGTTGATCATCTCGCCGCCGTAACGCGGATGCATTTCGATGCAGACCTATACCGAGATTATTTCCGAGCCTACGTGTACCAGGGTTTGACCGAGATCGGCATGCCGTCCATCGGGTACGACGAGATCCAGGATCTGATCGTGGAGGATCCCCTGGAGGTAAATGAAAGCTACGGCTTCCCACAGGACCTGGAATTCACGTACCGATTTGAGTCGATTCCCGACGTCCTCTCGTGGCTCCAGCAGCACGGCGACCGAATCATCTACATTTACGGAGAAGTAGACCCCTGGACGGCCGGGGCGGTTGAGCTCCCTGGCTCCATCGACGCACTGAAGATCATCCAGCCCGACGCGGATCATGGAGTGCGGATGATCGACCTCGACCAAACAGCTTTGGTTTCAGAGACACTGAGCCGTTGGCTCGGGCGAGAGGTCCAGGTCGGAGTCACGGCTCCGCATTTGGGGACCCCACTGAGAATTCCTGCTGGAGCAGAGCTTTTCGGAACTCTCGACCAGGTTACCCTCGATCCTGGGAGAACGGGTATCCGTTAGTTGGAGAATCTCACTTTGAAGTCATTGGTGACCGGCAGGGACCGGTTGCCGGTGTCGACCACGTTCACCACGGTTACCCGTGGCGCCCTCTTCGACCGGTCTTCCACTGAAACCTGGAACTGGAGGTCTCCCCCACCTGGCCCAACGACGACGACCCGGTGAACCTTCGGATCGGTCTGCTGAGCCCAGAACACCTTGGTCCCTCCAGCCCCCGAGAACCCCTGCACCCCACTACCGACGACCTCAAGAACAACGGCTCCGACTCCGACACCCGGGGTCAGGAGAGTCCCAGTGATGTCGCCCGGGCCGTCAGGCCCCGAGTCACACGAGGCGACGAGAAGGAGGAGTCCCAGAATCCCAATCAGGCGCTTCATCGTTTCACCTCCCCGCCACCCTGGGTCCCTGACTTCGAGTCCTTCAGGTCACCCACGGGAACCACGATCTCCAACAGGGATTCCAGCTGATTGAAAGATCCGACGCCCGGGTTCCTCAAGACGTAGGCCCTTAGATCGCCCAGGTCGTACACGCTGTTCCGGTTCCCCTCGTTGTCGAGGAAAACCTTGGTCCCCGGGTCGAGAGCCGGGCCGGTCAGGAGGAAATCGGAAGCCAAGGCATCCGACGGGATCTCCGGGTCATCCACATCCAGCGTAAGGGATAAGAAACCCTGGAGGCCGATGTCGTCGATTACCCTGATGGTTACCGGGTATTCACCCAAGGCTGTCGGCGCCCCGAAAATCGATCCATTCGGCAGCAGCTCCATCATGGGAGGAAGGGCCCCCGACACCAAGCTCCATTGGACGGGAGGGTTGGCATTCTCCACCGTGAGATGGACGTTGTGGTTGATTCCTCCGTCCAGCTCCACCACGGTGGGGTTCGCCGCCACACTGAAGATCACCTCGAACACCGCATCCGCCTGTACCGGCTCGGAAACGGTCACGGCTGCAGGGTTTGGAAGGCCCACGAAGGCCCCGGCCCACTCCTGGAAGAGGAATCCGGTCCTGGGAGTTGCCATCACGGTTACGTCATCCCCCGCCGAAACCCACCCGGTGCCGTCCCCAGCGGAAAAGTCGATGGAACCGGGAACAACCCCTTGAGCGGAGCTCGTGAGGGTAACGTCCACCAGGAACTCCTGCCCTCCGTACGTGGCCGTGAACGTGGCGTCCTCGAGTTGAGTGGTGTGTTCCCGGACGCGGGGAGCGCCGTCGGTCCAGCCCTGGAAACCAACACGGATCCCTTCCTCCACGATCTCCCCCGGAGCCGCTTCCAGCACGTGATGTTGAAAAGGTGCTGAGTTGATTACCAGATCCGATCCTCCCGGAGGGGCCCCGTCTACCGAGACCAAACCTCCACCGGAAGGAGATCCCTGGGTCCTGAGGGTGAGGTTCTGATACCGAGTCAGGGCACGGAAGCTCATGTCCTGGCCAACCTGCTGGATATCCAGGAGGGTGACCCCCATGGAATTCCCGTCGTGGGTCCATGAACCGGGGTTTGAGGCTGCATGAAACTCGGTGTTTTCCAGGAGACCGGGGAAGGGATCCCCGGCATCTCCCCTGCCCCCGAATTGCTCACCGAGCTCATTTCGCCCGTCGGCCTGCCGCAACCAAACCCCCATTCTCTCAGGATCGTTGTTGATACCACCCGGGGAACCGTCGACCGTGACCGGGTCGATATGCCAGACCATGAGACCGGGCTCGAACAGGTTCTGGTCGAAACCCTGGGGCTGGCGGTTCTCGAGAAGGAGGTATTCCGAGGACCCGTCTCCCGACTCGATCCGATAGATATCACCGCTGGTTTCCACCGGAGGAAGAACAAGCGTCCCGAGATCGGTTCCAGGCGCCAGGGTTTGGACATCCGCCCAGCCCAGGACCTCCTTACTCCAGGCGCTCATGTGACAGGGGCTCCAGGCGGACTGTCCATCGCAACCCCAAGATCCCGTACCCATGAGACCCCAGTTCCCGATGCCTTCGTGTTCCTGGTTGCTGGATGTCACATACAGGTCTGGGAGGCCAAACCCGTGACCGAGCTCATGAGCGAACACACCGATGTAGTTGATGGTAGTTCCGCTGCAGGCCTTCACTGGTTGAATCGTGTAGTCGAGAACCCGGATGAATGGAACACCTGGAGCAGCCGACGGGGATTGGGTGACATACCCCTCGTTCTCGATCACGGACTGTCGAACGGATGCGCTCCAAGCAGAACCGTACCACTGGGCGTTCCAGTACAGATCCCACCTGTGGGACCAGATTCGATTGTCCCGATTCCCGCTCGAGCACTCCCCCCCCGGAGTCGGGTGCATGACCGCCAGCACGTCCACGTACCCATCGTCGTCGCCGGAGTTGGGGACCCCGTCGGGGCCATCGTTGTCGAACAGACCCCAATCCACGCTTCCGTCATCGAGGGATTCAAGAACCCGAAAGATGTACTCCCCGACTCGAGAGCCGGAGCCGAGACCGCTGACCCCGGCAGTAACCTCGATCTGACTCAGGGGAGTCGAGATCCAGTCGAAGGTAGTACCGGTGAGGGTTACACGGTTCCCCGAGATCTCGGAATAGAACTCCGGAATGGTCCCCACGGCCGATGAATTTGCTTGGGGCCCATCAAAGAACTCCGCCTGAACCGCCCCTTGTTGGTAGGCGGGAAGGACAGGTTCGGAGTCTGAGAATAAGCCGAGAATCAGGGGAAAATTGAACGTTCCGGTGACCGGTGAACGCTCCGGGGCTCGGGCGAGAAACTGGGCGAATTCCTTGTTGAAGACACCGGGAAAGGCTCCGCCTTGTACTTTGACGTCCGGCAACTCCCTCAGGCCCAAACCCCGCCGAATCAGCGCCCTCCGGAACTGGAATGCGCCAGGGTCTTTCTCCAACAGGTCGTAATAACCCTGGGGCGGGCGAGTCCCGTGGATCTTTCCCCACAGCTCCACATCCTGGGCGTAGGCCGCCCCTGGCCCTGAAACAAGGGACAGGAGAGTCAGGAGAAGAGCCTGCCGGAATCTCAGATGCATGACTGGCCGCTGCTTGGTGGCGCCAAAGAAAAAAGAGCCCCCGGAGCTGTCCGAGGGACGGTCGTTCCCGTCTGATAAACATATCAGGGTGAAGGAGTTCCGGTGAGAGCCCTAGAGGGAACCGCCACTCGAGCCCCCCCGAGACCCGACGGACTCACCTCCGACCCGATACAGAGGGTCGAATACGGCGGTGAAATGACGAAGCGCCGAGGCCTGATAGGCGAACTTGAACCCGCCGATCCCTTCCCTTCGCCGGAACACCTCGACGATGGCCTCGACCATGTAGTCCACATGACTCTGGGTGTAGACCCGCCGGGGCATGGCAAGACGGACCAGTTCCATGGCCGCGGGATGGTCCTTCCCGGTCTCCGGATCCTTCCTTCCGAACATGACAGTCCCCACTTCAACTCCCCGGATTCCGCCCTCTACGTAGAGCTCGACCACGACCGACTGACCCGGGAGGTCGAGGGGCGAGACATGGGGGAGGAAGGCGGCTGCATCGATGTATACCGCATGCCCCCCCGGGGGCTGAACGATGGGGACCCCTTCCGCCGAGATGTGTTCGCCGAGATAGCGTACGGAGGCCAGGCGGTATTCCAGGTAGTCTTCCTGCAGAACTTCCTCGAGACCGACGGCGATGGCTTCCAGGTCCCTTCCCGCCATGCCTCCGTACGTGGGATACCCCTCTGTGAGGATCAGCAGATCCCGCTCCCGCTTGGCCAACCACGCGTCGTTCGTGGCCAAGAACCCGCCTATGTTCGCCAAGCCATCCTTCTTCGCGGACATGGTACAGCCGTCGGCGTAGGAGAAGAGCTCCTCCACAATCTCCCGGATCGTCTTTCGGCCGTAACCCTCCTCTCGAATCTTGATGAAGTAGGCGTTCTCTGCGAACCGACAGGCATCGATGTACAGGGGGATGCCATGGGACCGGCATACCTCCGATACCTCTCGGATGTTCGCCATGGAGACGGGCTGTCCGCCTCCCGTATTGTTGGTTACGGTCAGCATACAAAGGGGGATCGCTTCCGCACCGACCTCTGCGATCAGCGACCGCAGCTTCGGAACGTCCATATTCCCCTTGAAAGGCCGTGGCTCGGAGGGAACGAGCCCCTCCGGAACGGGGAGATCCACGGCCTCGGCTCCCGCAGCCTCGATATTCGCCCGCGTTGTGTCGAAATGCGTGTTGTTCGGTACGACATGTCCGGGTTTGCAGACCGTGGAAAACAGGATCCGCTCCGCGGCCCTCCCCTGGTGGGTGGGTATCACGTGCTCGAAGCCGAAGATCTCCGTGACGGATTCCTCGAAACGGAAAAACGAGGGGCTCCCGGCATAAGCCTCATCGCCCCTCATCACTCCGGCCCACTGTTGGGAACTCATGGCCGAAGTCCCGGAATCGGTCAGGAGGTCCATCAGTACATCTTCCGAACGCAAGCGGAAGACGTTGAAACCGGCGGTTTCAAGGTGATCGAGGCGCTCTCCTCGGGTGGTCATCCGGATCGGTTCAACCACCTTGATTTTGAAGGGCTCGATTATGGTCTTCATGAGCTTTGGGGTCCCTCGGCCCGCCCCCGCTTCTTGGTGTCGGGCCCTCTTGTGGCTGTGTCGGAATTCGACTTTCTTCCAACGAACTTAGAGCCTCACCTGACTGGGGCAATCCAGGGACGGGGGAACGGGACTCTTCCGGACCCGATCCATCAACCAGACCGGGAAGGCGAACGGGAACCGCCGGTGGCGGAGACCGGGACCCGAGGTCGATCCAAAAGAGGATAGCTAGATGACCAAGCTCGACGATGCAATTCAGGGTGGGGTCGAGGCCCCGCTGGACGATGCGTGGCATACCTACATGGAGAACCTGTTCGCATCCATGCAGAAGATGGAGCAGACCGTAGATGAGGCTGCTGAGATGCCCATGAACTGCACCGAAACCTGGTGTACCAACGCCCGTGCCCTTCTGGATGACCTGAACCATCAGATCTTCTCGATCCATGAGCCCAAGTGGAGCACCCCTGAAGACTCCGCTCGGATCAAGGCCATGAAGAAGAAGATCTATGACATCTACGCACGTCTCGCGACGATTCAGCCGGGCGCCTGAGTTCAAGGGGTGTTGCTCCGGGGCTCTCTGTTGTCCTTGGGACCGAGAGCCGCCAGATGTTGGGCAGGACCATTCCCATGCACCTCGGGGACAGATAACGATGCGAGCCAACCGGATCCTTCTGAGCGCTATCCTGGTGGCTGGAGGTTGCGGGGGGCCTCCACCCCCTACCGGGACCGAGCCCCAACCGGCAACCGACCTTGAGACGACACCCGAACCCAGCGAGGCCTCTGGACCTCTAGCCATCCTGGAGGCTCCGGTCATCTTCACCGTGATCGAAGCGTCCACCCACGATGATCCGGCCTTGGAATCTCTCATCGCCCCATTCAGGGACCGCATGGGAGAAGAGATCCGCGAGGTCCTCGGCGAATCGGAGGGAGTGCTCAGCAAGGCTTGGCCCGAAGGCACCCTGGGCAACTTTGCCACGGACGCCATGCTTTGGGCCGCCAACAGAGTCTTCGATGAGCCCATCGAAATGGCCCTGACCAACAATGGGGGATTACGAGTACCCATCGGGCCAGGGTCCATCACCATGGGCCAGATGTATGAGCTCATGCCTTTCGAGAACATGCTTTCGGTTCTGGTTCTCTCCGGAGACCAGGTTCGGGAGCTTTGTGACCAGCTAGCAGAAAAGAGAGGAGAGCCCATCGCAGGGTTCAGTTTCCGCATTGTGACTCAGGGCCAGCGGAGGGTGGCACAGGATGTCCTGGTCGGCGGGAAAGAGGTGGATCCTAAAGCACGATATCGACTCGTCACCAATGATTATATGGCAAATGGAGGCGATTCCTTTTCGGCTCTCGAGGCACCTCTCTCCCGGACAGACCTGCCAGTCTTGGTCAGGGATGCCTTTATTGAGTACATCCGAGAGGTAAGAGTCCTCCAGCCCAGACTGGAAGGACGCATCACAGGGGGGATCGGGGAATGAAGCGCCGTCAGTTCTTACGACTCACGGGAGCAGGAGCCGTCGGTGGGCTATTCTACCCCGGGTTTGCGAGGGCCGCCGGACCCGGCGAGGAGACCGTTCGTCTGATCATCCTCCACACC
>JABDNZ010000254.1 GCA_013043565.1 Gemmatimonadota bacterium
CGTGTGCTCAGCACGGGTGAGAATCCGCTGTGGCGTGAGGAAGACCTGATGAACAACCTGGGCATGCCCATCATCGGCCTGGGCGCGCTCAAACCGGAATATGCCCACCTTCCACTCCAATGGATGCCGCACATCATGGTCGTTGATGTTGGGGCCAGTGTGCAGCGTGCGGTCGATCTGGGCGGGAGCGTGCTGATGCATTCCAAACACGACGATGGAAGTAGCCAATGGGCCGTGCTCCTCGATCCGAGTGGGGCCGCGTTCGGGACCATCCCAATCGTTCCTGCGGAGGCGTCCCCCCCAAGCCATGGTGCCGCACCGCCAGGCCCAGGGGATCCTGTTGGGCGCATTGCTTGGGTTGACCTGACTGTCTCCGACGCCTCCGCAACCCGGGACTTCTATCGGCGGGTCGTTGATTGGTCTGTGAAGAATGTCGAGATGGAGGACGGGGGCGAGAGTTACGCGGATTACGCCATGCTGGGCGAATCCGGAAACGCCGCGGCGGGAGTGTGCCATGCGCGCGGTGTGAACCAGGATTTGCCACCTGTCTGGATGATCTACTTGCCCGTGGGCGACCTTGCCGAAAGCCTCCGTCGCGTTCAGGGGGAAGGGGGAACCGTCATCAAGGCGGTGAAAGGGCAGGATGGGGAGTACGGGTATGCCGCGGTTCGGGATCCGGTGGGGGCGTATCTGGCTTTAATGCCTGGGTAGGTGTCGGACGGCGATTCTGGTCATGGCCTGGGCTCCGTCGGCCGTCTTGCCCTCCGCTCCGAGTAGTGTGGGGGCTCCTGTTGCCAGAGGATCTTTCTGCACGCGGTTACAAGCGGGATGCCGAGCGGGCCTGCGGTTGCCGCACAGACAAATCGGTCTTGCTGCAGCGGATAACAACGGGTGTGCCGCTGCTGCCGGCCTTCGCCCACCCTTGCCGGGCGCCGAACTCCGCGGAAAAGAGGCGATCGGGTGCGCGCCCGAGACCTTCGCCTTCGTTCCGGCTCGGCAACCCTGGAACGCTAAGCGCCACCCTTTCCTCCTTTCCGTGAGAGGGGAGATCCATGGAGACAGCTGAGGCACATGGCTTTTCGTTCCCGGTGGGTTACGAACGTTTCCACAGGAAACAGCTCTTCAACTTTCAGCTCAATCGCCCCTACTCTCTCGGCTACGCACGGGCCGAAGATCTGGCCGAGGCCGGGAGAAGAATCGGGAGCTTTGCTCAGTGGAAGACGGAAATGCTACGCCAGGCCGATGCTGCGGTCGTGGACAAACGCTTCCGAAATGCGGCGTTCTATGTGCGAGCCGCCGAGTTCTACACCTTCCCGGATGAGCCAGACAAGGTTCCACTCTATGACCGTTTTTTGGAGCTCTTCCAGGACGCGTTCCCGAGGTCCGTAGACCATCGGTTCGAGGTCCCCTATGGTGATGCCTCGCTCCCTGGTTTTGACCTGCCCCCCCAGGGGCCTTCCCGCGGCACCATCTTGCTGCACGGAGGCTATGACTCCTTCATCGAAGAGTTCTTGTCCCTCATGTGGCACTTCTCCATGAAAGGGTACCGGGTCATTGGATTCGACGGTCCCGGGCAAGGGGGCGCTAGACGGCAGGGGGGGCTTCCCCTCGACTACCGCTGGGAGAAGCCCGTGGCCGCGGTCCTGGATCACACTGGACTGGAGGACGTGACCCTAGTGGGCCTTTCCATGGGTGGCTACTTCGCTTTGAGAGCCGCTTCTATCGAGGAGAGAGTTGGGCGAGTCATCGCCTCGGGCCATGCTTACGATTACTTGAGGGTCGCTCCCGCGCCTGCCGCATGGCTACTAAGGTTCTTCTGCCATCATTTCAGGGATTTCACGAACAAGATGTCGCTGAGGAAGATCCGGGGGGGGGGCATGGAGGCGTGGAACATCAGTCACCTCATGTACGTCCTTGGGATCGATGAGCCCATGGCGGGCCTGGAGTTCGCCATGGAAATGAATGAGGACAACTTGCGATCCGACCGGGTGAAGCAAGACGTACTGCTTCTAGCGTCGAAGAACGACCATTTCATCCCGCTCCGGCTGCACAACGAACAGCTTCGCCGCCTTTCCTCCGCTCGCTCCGTGACCGGCCGGGTGTTCACCAAAGCGGACCATGCTGAGAATCACTGCCAGATCGGAAATATGGGCCTTGCCCTTCGGGTGATGGAGGAGTGGATCGAGAAGAAGACCGACCCGAGTGTGGGACCTGAGCCAGCCTCTCGGGTTTGACCTGTAGTAATCCGGAGGCCCTTTACGGCGGGTGACACTCAACAGTGAGGCATTAGGAGAAACACTCCTTCGATCAGAGATGATATGACATCTGTCAGTCGCCAAAGCCGACGGTCCGCGAGAGTGCTTCGTCCTGCGGCTACGATTCGATGCCTCTTTGGCTGCCTAGTCTTGGCGGGGTGTGGGGGCAACTCGGCACCGCGGCCTGGTCCCGCAGTCGACACGTTACCAACCGGGGTGATTCAGGTTCGGAACCCCAAGGTGGGTCGGTGGGAGGCGGGTGAGGGATGGGTGATCGAAGAGAGGCTCAGGGTTGGGACCGTCATTGGGGATGGTCCTGATCTGTTCGGATGGATCCAGGACCTCGAGGTCGATTCGAGGGGGAGGATCTGGGTGTACGAGGCACAAGCCGAAGAGCTCCGAATCTTCGAGTCCGATGGGGATCACGTTCGGACGGTAGGAAGAGCGGGTGAGGGTCCCGGCGAGTTCGGAAATGTGGTCGGTCTCGAATGGAATCGGGATGATCGACTCTGGGTTGTGGACCGTGGCTTGGGGCGAATCTCCGTCTTCGACACTGCGGGAGTCTTCCTCACGGGCCGAGTTCGTGGGAACCCCTACTTCGCATATCCGTGGCCGGGAGGAATCGACGAGGACGGTAACTTCTACGATTTGGAGATGGTGGGGGGGGAGGAAAGGAGAGAGGTTCTCGTACGATATGACGGTGATCTCCGGGCCGTTGACACCATACCGGTTCCGGAGCATCCAGGCGGTTCCCCGGGCCTCCAGGTGGTCATCCCCGGTGGTGTGGCGACCTATCCAAAACCCTTTGCCGGGAAAGCCAAGTGGGCCATGACAAGAGACGGGGGTCTGTGGGTTGCGATTACTGACCAGTACAGGCTTCTGCGGTTGTCGCCGGGCGGCGATACACTCCGGGTGGTGACCAAACCATTCGACCCGGTTCCAGTCACCGCCGAGGAGCGGGATCGAGCCCTCGATGGACTCCGGGACGTCGGCGCCCAGGTGTCCCGATTCGATGTCCCGGATTCAAAACCCGCCATCGCGGATCTGTTCGTGGATGACGAGGATCACGCTTGGGTGGTCCCAGTACTGCCCGGTGACCTTACCGGATCCATGGCCGAGGTCTTCGACGCTGAGGGTGTCTTCTTGGGGAGGGTGGAGCTGCCTCTACCGCTTCCGGTTTCGCCAGTCACTATCCAGAACGCCAGCTTGACTACGGTCACCGAGGACTCTCTCGGTGTCCCCTATGTCGTCCAGTTCCAGATCCAGGGGAGGCCTGGGGGTTAAGGGATGAATGGCAGGTGAGCGAGTGTTTCTCCTAACAGCGGGCAGTGCCGCACAATCGCTGTCGGTCGCGGCCCGTCGGGTCATTCGCAGCGGTCACGCCGTTTGCAGGGGCAAACGTCGCGCCCCCCGCAAATGCCGGCAGCCCGGGAGGCGTAATCTGAAATGGGAAAGATGAAATCAGGTTCTTGGTGGTTCTCTTGAGAATACCGGGAGCCAGACTGCAGCTCAGCAGCATGATCCCTAGTCGGGGGGAACCCCCGAAGAACAGGAATCGTGGGACACCAGGCATCTTGCTCAAGTTGTTCCAGGTGGCCCTCTACATCCCGATACAGGTGGCCTTCATCCCGTTGGTCATTGTCGGACTGGTCGATGCGATCTTCAAAGAGATCATAATAGGCAGGAGACTGGACGTTTCCTTCACGGCGATAAAGGCGCTTCAGTACAGATGGATCATGCATTACTTCGACAACAGGCCAGACCCCATTTCGGTGGCCTTTACCAAGAAGCTTCCGTGTGAGTCACATTATGGTTTATGGTCGACTTTTGGGGCTCTCATCATTTCCCAGCGGCTGTTCGGTCTCACTACAACCTTCGGACGAGTTGCCGAACCCGGGAAAGAAACCCCGGTTTCCACTGCGGGGTCCCGGGTGCTCATGTTCGACGCGATTGTGGAGAAATACGTTGACGACGTTGAGCAGATTGTCATCCCCGGAGCCGGTTTCGATCTAGTGGCTTTGCATTTCACCAAGGCAAAGAACACAGCGGTCTTCGAACTCGATCAGACCGGGACGCTGCAGGTCAAGCTTGAGACCTTGAAAAAAGCCGGCATAGCACATGACTGGATCACCTATGTTCCAGTGGACTATTCAACAGAATCTTGGACCGAAAAGCTGCTGGCAGCCGGTTTTGACAAGACGAAAAAGACCCTGTTCCTCTGGCAAAGCGTCTCTTTGTTCCTAGAGGCTGGCACTGTCAAGAAGACACTCCGGGAAATGGCCGGTTTATGCCCGGGTGGCTCTATCATCGCTCAAGACCTCTACTCAAAAGCATTCATCTCGGGTGAAACCTCAAGAATAGTCAAGAGGTCCTTAAGGATGCTGGATAAAATGGGTGAGCCATGGAGATTCGGGGTAGATATGTCAGATGACCCCGAATCGGCTGTTGAGTCATTCCTGGAAGAGTGTGGGCTCAGAATGACAGAGTACTTTCAGTTCGGCGAGAAGCTTGGTATTGAACCAATCTACTGTGTTGTTGAGGCTGAAACCTTGGATCACGTATAGGGCCCCACTTTATTTAAATAGGCTGTTTCCGGCTTCGGCCGCATGCGCGGCCTTCGACCCAAACGGCCAGGACCATGCGGAGTCTGGGGACTCGATTTCAATCGGGAGCAGAGTTGAGCCTGGGAATAGGGTGTAGTAGGCCGGTTCGAAAACAGCCGGAGCGTTAGGCGCCACATCCAGGCGAACCTGATGAGGAGGGAAGAGGAGAAGATGCGTTGTTCCATCCGCGTTCTTTCCGAAATGGCGTCTCTTCTTGTCCTGGGCTCCCTTCCGGTGGTTGCCCAGGAGCGAGAGGTGTTCCCGATCACCGTCGACGTGTCTGGTTCGGTCGACTGGGTTTTTCTCTATCAGGGCGACATGTACACCCGTGACAATTCAGCCTGGGGTGTCACGGGATCTCTGGCCTTCCGGTCCGGCTTCCCCTTAGGGGCCGAGATATTTCTGGCCTTCACGGCTTCCGATGACGAACAAGACTCTCCGACTCCCCGCATTCTCCTTCCCGGGGCGTGGGCAACCCTCAGCCTCTCCAGAGATCCAAGGGAGTCGTGGGACGTCTTCTTTGCCGCCGGTGTTGCATACCTGGACATCTCTGAATGGCCAACGTATCCAGACTGCAACCCACCTGAGTGTTGGATCGAGGGAGGGCCGAACATCCAGAATGGCGGGTCATGGTCTGTGGTTTGGGGGGGAGGGGCGACATACACCCTGCCGGGGCGGCTCAGACTCCGATTGGATGTTCGCGTTCCCGCGGCGACCGATGAAATCGAGAGTCGCACCACGAGGGTTGGTCTGGGAGTAGGGGTTCGAGTCCGATGAGGGGGGGGGTGCCCCCTAACAACGGGGAGTGCCGCCCACTCACTTCGTTCGTGGCCCAACACTGTTCACGCAGGAGGGTTTTGACCCGTCTAATGGGCAGCTCCGGGTAGGCACCTGGCGGTGCCTCCGGCAGCCCGCAGACGTTATATGCCATAGCCAAGGCTGCGTCAGGCTGCTAGGAGCGTGGGAATTCGGCAGAGAGGAGGATATAGTGTGAAGCGGTTCTTGGCGGTTGCAGCTATGTGGTTTGGACTATCTGGATCGTCATTCCCAGTTCAGGCCTTCGACGAAGAGGCAGTGATGTTCGCAAGCGGAACCTTCGAGGTAGAACTAACGCCACAAGAAGATCTCGCATCTCCAGCGGGGCGGCTGCTAATCACGAAGACGTACCTTGGAGATATGAGCGGCTCCGGCATCGGTCAGATGATTAGCAAGAGAACCGACAACGGGGCAGCCGTCTACTTCGCGATTGAGGAGTTCTCAGGTTCGGTGGATGGCAGAAGCGGTGGCTTCACGCTTGTCCACAAGGGCTACATGAGCAGCGAGTCTCAGTCATTGGAGGTCACTGTTCTCGAGGGCTCAGGCACTGGTGGGCTCAAGGACATCTCCGGCTCCATGGTTATCGTCCAGGATGCGAACGGGCACAGATACGAGTTTTCGTTTGAGTTGCAGGGAGCCTAGGCTGTCGCTGAGTTGACCAGCTACGCGGCCGTCATCCAACAGGTGACTACGTGTGACGGACAAACCCTAGCCTCATGCGCTTCGTAGGTGTCTACCACCATCTTCGGAGCAGACCTGCTGGTCCGTAAGCCGTGTCGCCTAGAACGTTAGGCGCCACACTCCACGAACGCGGAGATTAGGAGTCCAAAGTGACACTGAAGGCTGAGCCTATTGCTCGCACCCAGATGCTCATTCGTAGGCCCATTGACGAGGTGTTCGAGTCGTTTGTGGATCCTCGGATCACGACTCGATTCTGGTTCACACGAGGCAGCGAGAGACTGGCACCGGGAAAGAGAATCACCTGGCATTGGGACATGTACGGTGTGTCAGCGGATGTCCTGGTCCAGGCGGTCGAGCGCAATCGCCGAATACTCATCGAGTGGCCAACGCCTGTCGAATGGACCTTCGCTGCTAGAGGGGAGGACGCAACGTTCGTGAGGATCACGGCATCGGGATTCGATGGGACTGACGACGAAAGAGTCTCGAAGGCGATAGACTCGATGGGGGGGTTCAGTTTCGCTCTGGCAGGCTGCAAGGCTTGGCTAGAACACCGGGTCGCCCTCAATCTGACCGGCGATCATAACCCAGACGCCCATGTGGAAAGTGGCGCCTAGCAGCGGGCCTGCCACTCACTGGCTGTCCGTCGGGCCTTTCGGGTCGTTCACAGCGGTCACGCCGGGTGCAGGGGCAAGCGGCGCGCCCTCCGGCGAAGGTCCGCAGCCCGCCAGGAGCTATCGGATAGCGCGGGACCTGACTGCCGACAGTAGAATCTTTGTCAAGGCAACCGCAGATCGCGGAGAAACGGGCGGAAAACCGGAGATGAAACGAGGAATCCTCTGCTGATGGCAGGCCCGATCCTCTACACTGAACTCGCGCCGTGGTGGCCGCTGGTGTCCGCACCCGCCGAATACGCGGAGGTGGCCGCTTACTACGATGCGGCGCTGCGAGATCACTGCGTCGTTCAGCCGCGGACCCTCCTTGAACTCGGCAGCGGCGGAGGCAACAACGCTTCGCACCTCAAGCACCGATTCGAGCAGTTGACTTTGGTGGATCTTTCGCCCGGCATGCTCGCCGTGAGCGGTGCTCTTAACCCAGAGTGCGAACACCACGTCGGCGACATGCGCTCCGTCCGCCTTGGCCGAGAATTCGACTGCGTCTTCGTGCACGATGCGGTGGGCTACGCGACCTCGCTGGAGGATCTCGTCGGGGTCCTCGAGACCGCGTACGTCCACTGCAAGCCGGGCGGGGTCGCACTGTTCGTTCCGGACCACGTTCGAGAGAGCTTCGGCCCGCGGACGGGGCACGGCGGCCTTGATGGAGAGGGCCGGAGCCTCCGCTATCTCGAGTGGACGTGGGATCCCGATCCGGGTGACACGAAGTACATCGTGGATATGGCCTATGTCCTAAGGGACCATGACGGCACCGCCCGGGTTTGCCATGACCGGCACGTCCTGGGACTGTTCTCGACAGCCCAGTGGGTCGAGGCTTTGGAGGGCGTCGGATTCGTCCCGAAGGTACTCCTTCACCAGCACTCCGACGTGCCGTTCGAGAGCGTGAGCTTCGTGGCCATACGGCCCAAGGGACCTGAACGTTCGGAGAGATCGGTGACAGACTAGTCTCTGGACACCGCTGACGGGGTCACGTGGACTTTAGAAGTGGAGAAGTGGGCGCTAAGCTCTAGAGGGACTACGGACTCCAAAAAGGAACTTCTCATGCTCCGGTTCGTTTTTCTGGCGCAGGCTCTCCTCATCCTTTCTTCCTTGGGGTTTGAGGGCCCGTCCGAGTTCACCCGAATGGCCCCGTCCCAAGTCCCATCTCTCGAAGTTACCTACATTGCCAACGAAGGATTCCTGGTGAGTGTGGGAGAGGACAAGCTCCTGTTGGACGCCCTCCATGAGAACCCGTGGGGATACGCCAATACCCCGATAGAGATCCGGGAAATGATGGCCAAACAGGAGGTCCCCTTCCAAGGAATCGACCTCTTGGTGGCCTCCCATCCACATGCGGACCACTTCAGCCCAGGGCTGGTCTATTCCTTTCTCCGCCAAAACCCGAACGTCTCCTTCGCGGCAACGACCGCCACCATGGAACTCCTCCAGGATTCGACCGGAGCAGGCCTCCAGACCGTCAAAGACCAGCTCAGGGAGATCAATCCACCCTGGGGAGAAAGCGAAACCCTGCCCGTGGGGGAAAAGGGAGAGGCCCGCTTCCTCACGACGAATCACATGACGGAAGGACAGACCCCCTACCTGACCCTGGCAACGCTGGCGAAGATCGGCGGTCGAACCATTCTTCATCTCGCGGACCTGTTCCCCCCAACCTCGATTCACTTCCTCGAGGGGTATGGCCTGGAAAAAGAAAACATCGACGTCCTTTTCGCCGATCCCTGGTTTGTGATGAGCCAGGAGGGGCAACATCTCATCCGAGACGTGATCCGACCGAACGACCTGATTCTCATGCACATTCGGCCCGACGACTGGGAGGAACAAAAGGACGAGGTCATGGCGATCTGGCCGGACGTGGTCGTTTTCCAGGAACCCTTGGAGAGGAGAGTCTTCTAGAGGCCCAGGAGGCAGAGAGGTAGCTCGGTAGCCGCTAGCATCTGGGGGGAGTAGCACGTGTCCAAAGTCTGGAGCTGTAACGAGTGGGATGAGTTGGAGGAAGTGATCATCGGCAACCCCCTCAAGGCCCGGTTCCCGTCCGCTGACCCTAGTACACGACTGGCGGAATATCCGGATCGTGCAATAGGAGATATCCCACAGGGGCCCTTCGACCCGACTATTATCGAGGAAACCGAAGAGGACTTAAACGCGTTTGCTGCCGCCCTTGAAAACCTCGGGATCACGGTGCGCCGACCGGACACCTGGCCGCACGAGAAACGCTTCTCCACCGTGCATTGGGGATCAGAGGGCTACTACAACTATTGTCCGCGTGACATCATGATGGTGGTGGGTGACCAGATCATCGAAACGCCTTGTGTGATTCGCAGTCGGTCGCAGGAAGTTTTCAGCTACCGCTCCATCTTGATGGAGTACCTGAAGTCAGGGGCCCGTTGGTACAGCGCCCCGCGACCCATGCTCCGGGATGAGTTGTTCGACGTCGATATGAGTCGACCCGTGCCGCGCGACGACGAACCCGCCTTTGACGCGGCCAATGTACTGCGGTTTGGCCGGGACTTGTTGTATCTGGTGAGCGCCACGGGCAATGAGATGGGCGGGCACTGGTTGCAAACCATTCTGGGTGACGAGTTCAGGGTCCATTTCTTCAAGGACGTGTACTACGGTAGCCACATCGACTCGACTCTTGTCGCGCTGCGCCCCGGTCTTCTGCTCGCCAATCCATCTCGCGTGAACGCTCACACACTTCCGGAAATCTTCAAGCAGTGGAAAGTGATCTACAGCCCACCCATGGAGAATATGGACCGCTTCGATGAGGCTTACCTCTCAAAGTCCATTGCCTCAGACTGGATCGGTATGAACCTTTTCAGCCTCAGCCCGAATCTGGCTTGCGTGGACAGGAATCAAACGGCGCTCATCAAGCTGCTCGAGGCCGAGGGCGTGAACGTGCTGCCACTGACCATCCGACATTCGAAAATGATGGGTGGCGGTTTCCACTGCGTGACACTGGATGTGCGACGTAAAGGTAAGATGGAGCGGTATTTCGACTAGGTGAAGGTGACTATGTGCACGCCGGTCGCCCGCGAAACTCTTTTTGCAGCCCCCAAGACCCCGGCATCGAACAAGGTTGGGTGATGAAACGTGAGCCCAGGATCGGCGTTGGGATTATCATCCGTCGAGGAGATGAAGTCCTCCTGATTCGTCGGCAGAACGTGCACGGCTCCGGTTCCTGGTCAACTCCCGGAGGGCACTTGGATTACGGGGAGTCCCCGGAAGCCTGCGCGGTGCGGGAGGCGAAGGAAGAGACCGGAGTCGTGGTTTCGCACGTGACCTTCAGAGCCATCACGAATGACATCTTCGAGACTGACGGCAGACACTACATTACGGTCTGGATGGAAGGACAACACCAAATGGGCGAGCCAGTCGTGAACGCACCCCATGAGATGTCTGAAGTGGGGTGGTTTCGTTGGGACGAACTCCCGGCACCGCTGTTTCTCTCCCTCGAGAACCTATTGTCCGGAAGGTGTTACCCTCCTGCTGACGAGGAGTCGAGTGGGTGAAATGAAGAAAATCCCGGAATCGATCGAAGAATTCCTCGCAGGCGAGCGTTTAGCCGTAACCGGGGTTTCCCGCAATTCGAAGCAGCCGGGCAACGCGATATATCGGCGTCTGATAGCCTCCGGTTTTCAGGTGACTCCGGTGAATCCAAGAGCCACCGAAGTCGAAGGGGTGAAGAGTTACCCGGACTTGGTTTCTCTGCCCGGACCTGTCGACGGGGTCGTGGTAGCCTCGCCTCCCGCCTCTTCAGCTCAGATAATCAGAGACTGCAAAGAGCTTGGCGTGAGCCGGGTCTGGCTCCATCGCTCATTCGGCACCGGGAGCGTGTCGAAAGAGGCGGTTCGTGAATGTGAGAACCTCGGGATTAACTGCATCGTCGGCGGGTGTCCTCTGATGTTCTGCGAACCGGTGGATTTTGGCCACAAGTGCATGAGGTGGTGGTTGCAGCGGAAAGGGCGGGTGCCGAGGTGACGGGTCAAAGCCTCCGACCTAGAACCGTCTTCGACGGGAGGGAGGAAAGTGATGTCGGAACTCGCCGATCTCCGAGAGCATCTTGAGCGCTATCGAGCCGTGACACATCAGGCCCTGGATCTGGTGACGGACGAGGACCTGGGATGGCGACCGGGGCCAGAGCTGTACACGCTGGGGCAGCAGTTCCTTCATATCGCCCAATCCGAAGACCTTCAGATACCGGGTCTCCTCCGCGACGATTGGGACTATGAGCGGGGCCGTTTTCCCGCCCGGGAGCTGAAAGTGGACGAGCTGCGAGAGCTCCTGGACGCAACGCGAAAGCGCACGATGGTGGCCCTGAGCGAGCTCAATCCAGGGTGCCTCGGTGAACCAGTCGATCTCGGGGAAGGAAAGCCCACCCAAACACTACGATGGTGGCTTTGGCTCATGGTCGAGCACGAGGTTCACCACAAAGCCCAGATCGCCGTCTACTTGAGACAAATGGGGAAGACCCCCCCGTTCTTTGCGGAGGCGCTCGAAGACGGAGCCCGGCCGGACATCGAGATTCGGGAAAAGATGGGCGGATTCTGAGGAACCATGGGGACTGTAAATGGACAGTGAACCCAAAGACCTGACCCCCACGATAGTCGAGCCATCCGGCGAAAAACCGGATGCGGTGAAGGAGGCTGAAAAAGCACTTCAGCGGTGGGGTTTGGGATTGGCCGGGACAGGAGCGGCCGGGAGTTTGGCATACTGGCTGGCCCTTCTGCAATTCGACCTGTTCTTTCCGATTCAGTGGTGGTTTTTTTTCTTGGTGTCCCTGGTTCTTCTCTTCTTTTTTCCGCCAAATCGTGGAGCCAGGAATTCCCGTGAACTGCTGCGCCGCTGGGATGACCTGAAGATTCAGCAGACACTTGAAGACGGGGGAGCAAGCCCGGATCCGACCGTACGAGTTGCGGAAGAGATGGCGCGAAGGGTAGCCGGCCATCCTCATGCTGATCCGACGGTCCGGCAAGTCGCATCGGACCTTCTGATCTCCATCCGACGAACGGCCCAAGATCGGCGGACGATCCGTCTCCTTCAGCAGAGCGGCGCTTGGAATCGTGAGGACGCTCGAGAACGGACTCTCTCGGATGTTCTCGACTATGTCTCCGGCCGTGAAGGCGAGCTGCTGGGATCGCTGGAAAAACTGCACCGCGCCGTGGTCAAGAGGGATGGTTCAGCCGCCGAGGACCTGTCTGCCGAGGCTCGACGCCTTCTGGCTCAGCTGGAGGCAGAGGAGGAGGTCGACCGTCTCTTGAGGGGAGAAGACTGACTCGAGGTATCCTGACCTCACCCCGAACCCAACTCCCGGCACAGCGCACAAGCCCGAAGCTCGTAATCTCTGATGGCCCCACGCCGAATTGAATCGTAGGTTAGCAGCAGGAAAGCGGGCGGGCTCGGAAGGGACGCTTTTCCGCCTCGGTGGGTCTGCTCGTCCCGCTCCTCGGTGTGTACTCGGAGCACGCACCCCTCGTTCGAGCAATCGAAATCGCCTCATACACCGGCTTCCCTTCGGGCTTCACGGCTCCGGCCCAGGGCCCGGATTCCTTTTTCCCGGCACCGGAGGGCTTGTCCATGGGAGCGAGAACAGGACTGTTTATCCTGAGTTTGGCGGCCGGGCTCATAATCCCGGAGACGGCCAAAGGGCAGGACCCCGGTTCACCTGTTCAGATGCAGGTATCGGC
>JABDNZ010000276.1 GCA_013043565.1 Gemmatimonadota bacterium
CTTCTGAACTGAGCGTTGGAGATGTCGTGGATGAACCTGGAGAACCCTTGGCCGTTTTTTACGGCCAGCCCTCCTCTGACGGTGCCCAAGTGGGAGTGGTAGTCGGTACCGTAAAAAAGGTCGGCAACGCAGTCCCCTTTAGAAACCACACCAAAGACACCGCTCACGTCGTCACTCCTCGTTCGCGACCAATAGGGCTGGCACGCGCTCAGGCTACCGCGCCCCACAAGAAGTCGCCAGGGGTGACCGGAAAGATGTACTATCACAGGACTCTGCTGACCGGTCTTGGCTGAGCACCACCCCAGAAAACCGGCTTCGAACCCATGGACGGCGCAGGCAAACGGGAGGGACCATGTCATCGGTGATCCATCACGGGCCGTCTCGCTCGGTTGTGTTGGCCCTGGCCCTGTCGTCAGCGCTCTGGGGAGCCGCTTGTTCGGGGGTGACGGACCCAGACCCCCACCGAGTGGCCATCGATCCTGGACATCCTTCGGAGACCAGCCAGGGGGCGTCGGGGCCGAACGGGGCTACCGAGATCGAGGTGAACTGGGCCGTAGGGCAAAAGCTGAAGGTGATTCTGGAGGAGGCCGGATACGAGGTCGTCATGACGAAGCTCGTTGAGGAGGAGGTAGTGACCAATCGCCATCGAGCGGAGATCGGCACCTTCCGGAATGCGGATGTCATGGTTCGGCTACACTGTGATGCCGGCAACCACCGCGGCACGGCGACATTCGCACCCGACCAACAGGGGACGCGATGGGGTGTAACCGGCCCGAGCCCCGCTGTCATCGCCGGGAGCCAGGCCTTCGCCGAGGCCTTACATCCGGCCATGATCGAGGCCCTGGGGCCGGACTGGCCAGACCTTGGCATCAAAGGAGACTCGAAGACGGCGGTGGGAGCTCGTCAGGGTGCTCTCACCGGATCGATCTTCTCCGGGATTCCGGTGGTCACGGTGGAGATGGTCGTGATTACCCAGCCCGAAGGGGAGGCATTCATTGCTAGCGAGGATGGACAGCTGAGAATGGCCAGGGCCATAGCGGCCGGAATCGAAGCACATTTCAACGCCAAAGGGTAAAGCCTTGCCCCAAGTACCTTCCCACACGGAAAAAGGACTCCGGATAAGCCTGTCAGTGGTCCTGATCGGGATGGTCCTGATCCAGAGTTCGTGGTTCTTCACGGCCATGTGCCTGATGGCGGGAGCCGCTTTCTGGGCGGCGGCCGCCGGATCCCGGAGGGACTGGCTCATCTGGATCGGAATGCTCGTGGGTTTCGCACTCTTTGCCGACCTGAGGGCCAGAATGGGGCATTTGGTGAACCCGGATCCGTACTATCTCTACGTCATCCAGATGGAGACTCTGGGGGGCCTGATCGGAGTTCCCACGACCTGGCTCCAGGCCCAACTCAAGGATGTGTTCCTGAACCGGTGGGGCGTGCTGGATGCCGTCATGACGGCCGTTTATATCTCGTTCTTCATCACCCCCCAGGTGGTGGTCGTATACCTATGGAGAAAGGGCGGACCGTTTCCACGCTACGTGGCCGCCGCGTGCCTGCTCTTCGCCGGAGCCCTAGTGGTCCATTTCATCCTCCCCACGGCACCTCCGTGGATGGCTTCGAACGAAGGCCTCATCCCGGGAATGGAGAGGCTGGGAATCCAGGTCCTCATGGCCACCTCCCCCACTTTGACCGAAGGGGGATACGCGGCCTCGGCCAACGATGTCGCGGCCATGCCCTCGGTCCACCAGGGCCTCACCGTCCTGGCCATGATCGCCATGGCCAGCCACAACCCGAAAACTCGGTGGACCGCCTGGATCTACGGCGTGACCATGCTCCTGGCCATCACGTATCTCGGGGAGCACTACGCGGTGGATGGCATCGTAGGCGCAGGAATGGCCTGGGGCGCCTGGGTGGTGGCAGGAGGTCGGAAGTGGCCGGGGAGGTGACCATCATCGAGCTCCGTACCGGCCTCATCCCCCTACCCTCTCGGCACTCCCCCAGATCCTGAGCTCGACCTTCAGGGTGC
>JABDNZ010000282.1 GCA_013043565.1 Gemmatimonadota bacterium
CCAATAGATCGATCAGGGTGCGGGCTTCCATGGTCGTCCTCGTTCGGGGTTGTTCGGGCACCTCGCATGCTTAAGGCTGCCGCAGGCACATAGCAAGTCCGATCCGACTCCCCCGTGACCCCTCGGAACGGCAGAGGGCGGGTCTCGGTTGACCGCCCGTTCCGGGATCGACTATCCTCCCTGGCCAACCGCGGCGAGGCCGGCAGGATGTCGGCCGCTACTGCCGCGAGCACCAACCGCGGCGAGTCTGCGGTTCACCGTTCACCGTCTTGGAGCTCTGGCTATGCGCTTCTCCCGACTGCCTCGTTTCTCCCGGCTGTCTCTTTTCGCCCTCCTGGTGATGACCCAACCGGTACTCGCCCAGGAGGCGCCTCAGGATCAAGGCCGAGCTTTCACCCCCGAGGACTGGTATCGGCTTACGCGGGTCTCATCCCCTGCCATGTCCCCGGACGGAAAGTATGTGGCGTTCACCGTGACCACGGTGAACGAGGCCCAGAACTCGCGGCATTCAGAGGTCTGGATGGTGACCACAGACGGCGGGGATCCGATCCGACTCACATCTCCCGGGACCGAGAGCACCGGGCCGAGATGGTCCGAGGACGGAGCCCATCTATTCTTCAACTCCCGACGCGAGGGTGGAGAGGGGAGCACCTGGGTGCTCCGGATGGACGGATCCCGAATGGGGGAGGCGTTCCAGATGGATGAGGCCCGTAGAGGGTCGGAGCCCGCCGACGGATCTTTCGTGGTCTGGACGGAAGGGGCTGACGACGAAGAGGAAGAAAAAACGGGAGAAGGGGAGTCGGAAAGAGATCCGTACTCCAGCATGCGGCCCATGGCGAGGCCCCCCTTCGGTAGCGTCACCAAACCCGTGGATCCCCAGCGCTTCGACGGCATGCAGATCGTGGACTTCCCGTATAAACGAAACGGAGCAGGGTTTACGCCCAACCGTCGGGAACCGAGAACCTATGATGCGGCTCAGATCTGGAAACAAGTCGACGGTGACACGACCGAGATCCAATTGACAGCCGAGGTTTACTCCCATCGGAACGCAACGGTCTCCCCTGACGGCCGTTGGATCGCCTTTGTGGCAAACCCCCGTTTCCTTCCCGACTCCGTCCTCCAAGCCGAAAGGGATTCAATCGCCGAGCTCCCATACGATCCGGTCAGAGACGAAGCCCCGAGAAACGACGCCGACATCTTCGTCATCCCGGCAGAGGGCGGGGAGCCCCGTCGATTGACGAGCCAAAACGGATCGGAGGGACGCCTTGTCTGGTCGCCGGACTCGGAGCAACTCGCGTTCACCTCACGCCTGGAGAGGACCTCGAACAACAAGCTCTGGCTCATTGACCTGGAGGGCGGCGTCCCCCGAGATCTCCTCGGCGACTGGCAGTACGAACCGGGCGGGTTCGACTGGGTCCCCGGAGGTTCGATCGTGATGAGCGCCTCCATCGGGGGCCGATCGGCCCTCTTCCATATAGACCCCGGCACCGGCGAAATGGATGAAGTCATCTCGGGCCGAAGGCGGATCAGCGGGTTTTCATACGACGAAGACCATGAGACGGTGGCCTTCATTGCCACGTCCGTCCATCAGCCCACCGAGCTCTTCATAGCCGACCTGGATGGAAAGAACGAGAGGAGACTGACGGGCTTCAACGACGACCTGAATCGGGAAATCGCCTGGCCGAAGGCCGACCGTTTCACCTACGAGTCGGTGGGTGGCCTCGAGATAGAAGCTTGGCTCCAGTACCCCCATGGGTATGCAGAGGGCGAGACATACCCCCTCGTGCTTTACATCCACGGTGGGCCCCATTCCGCCTATGGGGAGGGTTGGTTCGACGAGTTTCACAACATCACCGGGGCCGGGATGTTTGTCCTATACACGAACCCGCGCGGTTCGGGGGGATATGGCGCGGAGTTCACTTACTCCACCCGCGGCCGCTGGGGTATGGAAGACTATGAAGACCTCATGAGGGCGGTGGATATTGTGATCGAGCGGCCAGATGTGGACCCCGACCGAATCGGAGTCACGGGTGGGAGCTACGGTGGTTTCATGACTGCTTGGATCACCACAAAAACAGACCGATTTAAGGCCGCCCAGACCGACCGCATGATCTGCAACTGGTTTTCCTGGTATGGCACCTCAGAGGCCCAGGGCCTTACCGAGTTCGAGTTCTATGGGAAACCTTGGGACAATCCCGACCTGTACTGGGAACTCTCACCGATCAAGCATGTGGCAAACGTCACCACGCCTACTCTTATCGTTCAGTCGGAGGAGGATCACCGGACCCCGATGACCGATGCAGAGCAGTGGTTCATGGCTCTGGAAAAACAGGGGGTGCCGGTGGAGTTCATGAGGTACCCCAGGTCCACCCACGACCTCTCCAGAACGGGGGAGCCTTGGCTCTTGGTGGATCGACTGGGGCGACTCAGGGACTGGTTCACCCACTGGTTGAAAGAGGGCTGACCAGCCTACTTCTCAATCACCGCCCGCATTGACCTTCAACTCTTTCACGGTGATGGTCATTTCCATCGCACCGTCCCCGCCGAGCATCTTCTTTAGCTGCTCGATCTGAGGACCCATCATCTGCTCCATCATGGCTCTTTGGGCCTCGGGCATCTGGTCAAGTTGAGCCTGGAGCTGGTCGAGTTGCTGTTGGAGTTCCTCCTGGTCGACGTTGGCGGCCTCAAGAGCGCCCTCGGTTATCACCCGAGTCACAAAGGGGTGGATATAGCCGTCCACTTCCCGATAGTCCTCGAGGAACATGTTCATGTTCACCGGCGCCAGGGTTCCGTCGTCCTGCTTCGCCTCTCCCTCCATCTGGACCTCCCGAAGGAGGAAGTCGTCTTCTGTCATCGAGTACCTGAAGGACTTCGGGTTGAAGTCCTCGGATCCTTCCCCTGCGCCCGGCATCTGAGGCAAGTCGATCGCCGAGAAGTCGTCGATCGTGAACACGAGAACGGTCTCACCGTCCAGTTCCTCCCTCCCCACGAAGCGGGTGTGCTCCACCCATTCTTCCTGGAAGGGGTTGGACCAATCCGCCCCGGCCATATCCTGGGGAACGGCATTGGTCATGCCGGCCATGGTCACGGAGACGGGAACAAGGATGGGAGTACCTTCGGCATCCCTTTTCTCCATAAACATGCTCATCTCCATGCCCATCATTTCCTGAACGATGGTCACGTTCTCCACGCCGGAGAGCCGCTCCGTCTGGGCCGCCATGGCCCGCTTCATCAGGTCAGCGGCGTCCTGGGCCCCCGCGGCTTGCGGCAGGACTGCGAGCCCCGCCAGCACAAGTGCGGTCCATCGAGGCACGCAATTCATCTTCATCAGATCTACTCCTCCGTATTGGATGTCATCGTCCGGGCCACAGCCTCCAGAACCTCATCCTTGGTGAAAGGCTTCTGGAGAATGCCGTCGGCCCCGAGAAGGGCCGCATCGCTGAGCGCTTGATCTCTTGAAAGCAGACCTCCTCCGGACATGGCCAGGACCCGAGCTTCCGGGAATGTCTTACGTATATGGACGAGGAACTCGATCCCGTCCATCCCCGGCATGAAGATATCGGTGATGACCAGGTCCGCCGGTCTCCCTTCGTACTGGCGGAGGGCCGCCTCCCCCTCGGCAGCCTCGGACACCGAATGCCCGGCACTTTCCAGAATCTTCTTCAGAATCCCCAGGACCCCGGGTTCGTCGTCGATAATAAGGATCTCCGCCATGACCTTTCTCCACTGCTGGACAACACCGCGTTTCCCTCCCCGACAAAATCTAGTGCAAGGCTCCCATTGGCAAACCGTTCATCTTCGCCCCCGCCGGACAAGGATTTTTTCAGTGAGCATGTACACGGCGAAAGTGGCCAGTCGGTGCCCGTGCCAAAACCGGCGACGGCCGCCGGTCACTTGCCTTTTTTTCCACCACGGGTCACGCTTTGAATCTCATGAAGAAGAAGAAACCCCTCCTGTCGAAGTTCTTCGGCTGGGCAGCCGGCGTGTTCTTCCACGTGGAGCGACAGGGTGGCCCCGTCCCGGACGGTCCGCTCGTGGTTGTCGCCAATCACCCCAACTCCCTGATGGACCCTCTGGTTCTGACCAGGATCCTGGATCGCCAAACCAGGCCCCTGGCAAAAGCCCCGCTTTTTGATCAGAAGATCCTCGGCTACATACTTCGGGCAATGGGTGGACTCCCGGTTTATCGAAGGCAGGATTCCCCAGGCGAGATGAAGAAGAACCGAGGGACCTTCGACGCGGCGGTGGAGGCCCTCCACCACGGGCAAGCCATCCAGATCTATCCGGAAGGGCTTTCCCACTCGGAGGCGTCCCTCGCGCCTCTCAGGACGGGCACCGCCCGCATCGCTTTCCAGGCTGAGGCAGGGAGAGAGTGGGGGCTGGGGCTCAGAATCCTCCCTGTGGGACTTACTTATGTCCGGAAGGCTTTCTTCAGGGGGAGGGTCGTGGCGCAGGTGGGGAATCCCATTGAAGTGCGGCTTTGGGAGGACGCATTCAACTCCAATGAACGGGAAGCGGTTCGGAATCTGACCCAGCGCATACGGGACGGCCTGGAGGAGGTTACCCTGAGCGCTGAGTCCCCGCGGGAACGGGAACTGATCGAAGTCGCCGAAAGGGTTTATGCCCGGGAACTGGGGCTCGTCCAATGGCGGGAGAGGGAGAGCCTGGGGGATCGGATGCCCCGACTGAAGCTATTCGCCAGGGGAGCTACATGGCTTCGGACGGAAGATCCCGTCAGGTACCGAAGTCTAGCTAGAAGGGTCAGAGCCGTGGAGCGGGCGGCCGGCATTCTGGGAGCGGGCGAGGCCGGGGTCCCACCGAACTACCGGACCGGCGCAACGATTCGGTATGCTCTGGTGGAGGGAGGAATCCTTCTACTGGAGGCCCCCTTTGCCGCCGTGGGAATCGTCGTATGGCTCCCGGTATACCTTCTTTCCCGGGTGATTGTTCGCCGAATCCACCCCCAGCGTGAAGCCCTATCGACGTTCAAGTTTTCTGCCTCGGCTCTACTTGCCATTATCACCCTCTTCGGTTGGACCTCCTTGGCTTGGTGGTACGGTGGCTGGACATGGGCGCTGGGCATCGGAGCCATCTTGATCCCGTTGGGCCTTCTGGCTATCGCCTGGCATGAGCGCTGGATCAGGGTGGAGGAAGACGTGAAACTGTTCCTCCGAGTCGCGTTCCAGCGTGACCGGCGGGAACGGCTCGGCGCCCTGCGGGCGGATTTGGTGAAGGAGTTCGACCGGATCGGACTACGGATGGAAGCTGGCGACCGGGCATCCGACCGGGAGCAGGAGGAGTATCCTCAGGACACCACCTGACCGAGCTCCGCCTGGTGTTGGTCGATCCCGGACCATTCGGCCTACACCGTGGACGATGGGCAGAGGTGGGCCACGACGCACTCCTGGCATCGGGGTTTTCGAGCGGGGCACGGTCCGCGGCCGTGAAAGATGAGCAGGTGGGACAAAGGGGTCCAGCGCTCCTGAGGAAACACCTCCATCAGGTCCACCTCGACCTTCTCAGGGGTCGTTTCCCGCGTGAAACCCATTCGCCCCGCCAGGCGCTTCACATGGGTATCAACGACGATCCCTTCGTCGATCCCGAACGCATTGCCGAGGATGACGTTTGCGGTCTTTCTGCCGATACCGGGAAGCATGACGAGCGCGTCCAAGGTCCGCGGAAGCTCGCCCTTGTGATCCCTCTGGACCGCGTTTGCCATGCCGATGAGGTTCTTGGCCTTGTTCCTGAAGAATCCGGTCGAGTGAATGACTCGCTCCAGGTCCTCCTGGGAAGCCTCGGCCAATGCAGCCGGATCCGGATATCGCCGGAACAGCTCCGGTGTCACCATGTTGACCCGTTCATCCGTGCATTGGGCCGAGAGAACGGTGGCAACAGCCAGCTGGAATGGGTCCCGGTGATCGAGGGCGGTACGGGCGCCAGGATGCTCCTTCTCCAACAACGCGAAGATTCTGGCTGCCCTCTCCCTCTTCGCCGCCTTTGATTCTCTCGGCATCACTCGCCCCCGGCCACGATTCTTCGAGCTGCCAGGCGGCTCGGGACAGGCCCGTCACTTCCTTCGGGAGCCGGATTCCCTCGTGCAACGGAGGCCGGGAAGGTGTCGAGATACCAAAACACCCGCATGGCCAGCTTTATCGCTTCCGCCCCGGCCTCCAGAGCATAGAGGTTCTCCAGTTCGGCTCCCGGAACGGAACTGCCGAAATCGTTTCCATCGGGCCTGACCGTCATGCCGGCCCACTCCCCCGCCGCTGAAAGGGGGAGGGTCGGCAGAGGCACCACGCTCAGCCCAGGCCGGTCCTTCCGGATCCCCATCACAATCAAAACCGACAGGCCGTCCGATTCCGGAGCAGACCAGAAGAATCCATCGACCGACTCGGGCTGGACCCCTTCCCCTCCGGGCACCCACATGAGATGCTGAGGGAGTTGAACGTACCCGGCAAGCCCGGGTAGAGAGGCCGCCCATCCCCCTCCCTCGGGCCCGGCCTTCACCAGGTAGCGCACTGCACCGGTCTCGAGCTGAAAGAAGGGGAGCCCCTCCTTCCAGAAGTGGAAGGCGTGAAAAAGTAGGATCCCGAACTGATGGATGAGCTGGGGATCGTCTCCCTCTCCCCGGATCTCCCTGAGGATGGCCCCTGCTTCGCTCAACAGCGCGAAGCGCTCTGGATCGAAAAGATCGGCCTCCCGCTCCTTCGCTTCCTGCTGAATCAGGGGGAAGCGTTCGTCGGCGAAGCCCTCGGTGGGCAGAAGCAACTCATAGGGCGTAACCCGGGCGTAGGCGTCATGGATCGGCATACGTCGCTCCAATGGCTAGGGGCGGCCCTAGCGGCTACCCCCCTGATACTGATAGAGCCCGGCCGCCAACATCCGTAAGGCCTCATCGACGGCCGCCTTCAGCTCCCGGTCGTGTCCAGCCAATTCGTCCTCAGGCGAGTTCCAGACAAACACATCCGGGGCAACGCCATAGTTCTCCAGGTTGATGCCGTGGTTATGGGGCTTCGTCGGATCGTAGTTCACCACCAACGAGCCGGGAGTCCTGATCGATCCCCCGTGGATCAGCCCGTAGCTCCCGGTGGCGATCACCGCAGCGGCCGTGGGGTTCCCCACGATGCTCCCCAATCCCACGTCCCGGAATCCCAGCGGGGTCACCTCGCTATCGGAGCCCGAGCGGGCATTGACGAGCATGACCTTCGGGCCGGCGATGGCCTGCCGGGGTCGCCGTCCGGAGCTAGGAGCAGCCCATCGGTTGTTCCAGTATTCGTAGGGGCGCCTTTCGAGGATGTCCAGGAGCTGTTGGTCGGTGTTTCCTCCCCCGTTGTAGCGGATGTCCACGATGATGCCCTGGGCATTCCAGAAACGGTTGATCTCGGCCTCGAAGATCCTCAGAGAGGGCTGGTTCATCCCCTCGA
>JABDNZ010000289.1 GCA_013043565.1 Gemmatimonadota bacterium
GGGCCCTGGTGTCCCCGAGGAGGCCAAGGACCAGATCTTCCGGCCCTTCGTGACCACCAAGACTGAAGGCACGGGCTTCGGGCTGGCCATCGCACGGTTGGCCGTACAGGACCACGAGGGGAGAATCTGGTTGAGATCATCGGAGGAAGGGGCGGAAATGGAGAACCTCGGAGCCACCTTCCATGTGGAGCTGCCCCTCCATCGCCCCACTCGGAGTGGTGGTGCCGAGACAGAGGAAGAGGAAGGAGTGCCATGAGTCACCGCATCCTGGTGGTGGACGACGACGCCTCCATCCGTGAAACCTTCGAAATTCATCTCGAACGACGGGGGTATCAGGTCCGTTCCGCCGAGACCGGCGAGAACGCCTTGAATCAACTGGAAGCGTTCGGACCGTCCCTGGTGATCACAGACGTCAGAATGCCGGGAATGGACGGGTTGGAGCTCCTCAGGCGAGTCCGGGAAGGATCCGATGCCGACGTCATCGTGATTACGGCCCACGAAAGCATGGAGAGCGCCGTAGGGGCCATGAAGGCCGGGGCTTACGATTACCTGGTGAAGCCCCTGGACTTGAAGAAGATCGACCACCTGGTGAGCCAGTGCTTCAGGGACCGAGACCTGCGCAGGAAGGCTAGCACCGCTCCGGAAAAAGAATCAACTGGGCCCGAGCCGCACCGCCTGGTGGGCCGCCACCCATCTATGATCGAGGTCTATAAGCTTATCGGAGTCCTGGCCGAGAACCGGGCTACGGTCCTCGTCACGGGTGAGACCGGGACAGGGAAAGAACGAATCGCCCGGGCCATCCATAACAGCTCTAACCTCGCATCCGAACCCTTCATCGGCGTGAACTGCACGGCCATCCCTGAAACCCTCCTGGAATCAGAGCTTTTCGGGCACGTCAGGGGAGCGTTTACCGGTGCCGTTGGCCCAAGGCAGGGGTACTTCGAGCTGGCCGGGGAGGGAACCATCTTCCTGGATGAAATCGGTGACACGGCCCCGGAGTTTCAATCCAAGCTCTTGAGAGTGCTGGAAGAGGGAGAATTCTACCCCGTCGGGGGCGAGCGCCCTCGTCACACGGGCGCCCGAGTCATAGCGGCTACCCAAACACCCCTGGAGGAGAGAGTCCGGGAAGGTCGGTTTCGCAGGGATCTCTTCTTCCGCCTTCAGGTCGTGGGAGTCCACGTGCCTCCGTTGAGAGATCGAAAAGAGGACATCCACATTCTGGCGGACCATTTTCTGGAGAAGATCGGCCGGGAACTGGGAAAGGAGGTCAAGAAGCTTTCCGGCTCTGCACTCAATTCCCTGCTCGCATACGACTGGCCCGGAAACGTTCGGGAGTTGGAGCATGCCCTTACCCGCGCGGCGGTTTTGGCCCGAGGCCCCTACCTGGACGGTGGGGACTTCGAGCTCGGTTCATCCACGCTTGACCGAGATCCCAGTGAGGACACTGACCAAAGCCTGGAAGCCATGGAAGCGGTCCACGTTCAAAAAGTCCTGCGGGAAGTAGGGGGAGTGAAACGCCAGGCCGCGGAGGTTTTGAAGATCTCCAGGACCCGTCTCGACCGGATCATCGAGAAACATGGGCTGGAGGTGCCGGAGTAGGTGGTTCCAATTCGCTACCTGGACGTAGCGATCCGAAACCATCGCGGGAAGATTCTCTTCCGAAAACCCATGCAAAAAGGGGCTCCCGAAGCACCTTGAGCGTGGCACCCTCCTTGTTCCAAGCAGGACGACAGACCAGCGCGCTCCTCGGATCGGTTCAGGATTCTACCTCCGGACGGTCCGCCCCACGGGAGGCCCAAATGTTCGACACTGTCCAGACCGTGGCACAGAACCTCGCCCAAACCGATGCATTTCTCGCTTTCATCCTTCGAGTCTTCGGCGGAATTGTGATAGGGGTGTTTGTGGCTGTCCTCCTCATCTGTGTCGGGTTTGTCCTGGCTCAATGCTGCAGGGGGGATCGCCGGGGTGGAATCTCCGCAGCCCTGCTACTGGTCGGGTCTCTCCTGGGCGGGATCGGCGCGGCCGCAGCCCAGGGAGCCCGACCCCAGGAGTCCGTCCCCGAAGTTGAGCCCCGGTTCGAGCGGCTCTGGGGAGCCGACTCCATCCGGTTGGTGGCGGGGGTGGGCGGCCCCAATGATATGAGAGGCCCGGCACTTTCCCCCGACGGGCGATGGATCGCCTTCGGCGCCCTCGAGGAGGCCGACCGCGTCAACCTCTGGATTGCTCCTGTGGAGGGAGGCGAGACGGTACGCCTCACTCGCGGGCCCCACATGGATGACAATGCCCAGTGGTTTGCTTCGGGAGAAGCCATTGCCTTCCTTTCCTCCCGACCAAGTCCGGATCAAAGCTTCGGGCCTGGCCGCTACGTGATGAGAATGCCGATCTCCTCAGAGAACGGCCAACCGACTGGCCCTCCCCGGCAGGTGAGTCTCGAGGGAGGGATCGCGTTCGCGATTTCTCCCGACGACCAATGGATCGCTCAGGTGACCCTGGAGGAAATCGCTTCAACCGATCGCGGAAGTAGCATCCGGATCCTCCCGAGCACCGGGGGGAGTGCCCACACCGTTACCAGAGTCCCCGGAATAATCATGTCGGTCCGATGGGGCGCCGAAGGCCGCTTCCTCTACTTCCTCCATTGGCCTGGAATGGATGCCGAGGAGTTGTTGGTCATGCGGGTCCCGGTGGAGGGGGGGACGCCGGAGCGGCTCTCGGCCTGGAGCAACACGGTTCGCCTCAGCCCTGATGCGCGCTACCTCTTCCGGGATCTCCGCTCAGAGGCGGAGGACGGGAAAAACTACGAGGTGTCCACGGTCGAGGGCCGACTCCTGGCACGGGTTCATCTCCCGGATCCCTTCGACCTTGTGGGTTTCGGGAACAGCCCTGGAAGGTTCCTCGCTGTCCGAGTGGACATCGGAAATCCGCTCCGGGTGCTCCCTGTGGCTGGGGGGCCGATTCAGAGGCTGAATCAGAACTGGGGCTACGACCTGCCACTGGACTGGAGTCCCGACGGTTCCGAGGTCTTCTTCAGTACCAGCCTGAACGGCCAACCCATCTACATGCTCGCGCCCCTGGACGGAAGCCCGATTCGGCAGGTGCCCCTCCCTGGCTCCGGGGTTGAGGGATGGCCGATCCTCTCGGGTGACGGCGAAAACGTGCTCTTTTTCAGAGAGGTTCAGGGTGAAAACCCGCGGAGTGCCTGGATCTACAACATCAGTCGGGATACCGCCCGGAAGCTGGATGAAGGCCCTCAACCCCCGGGTTATTCCTTCTGGCGTCGGTGGGGAATCAGGGGCTCGGGGGGCACGTTCATGAGGGATGAGGCCGTGTTCCTCTACGGTATCGCCAGAAATGGCCGTTACGAGTTGATGGCGGCCGAACCGGAAGGGACCCCCAGGCTCCTCTGGAGCTTCCCGGGCGATGTAGATCCCCCCCAGGTGGCCGTGCACGGCCTTCGCATCTCCTTCAGCCAAAACGTAGGAGAAGAAGCCTCCCTCTACCTTGCCCAGCCCGGCGAGGGTCGGGCTCGTCTCCTCCTCACCCGCCCTGGGTTGATGAGCACGCGGGGAGGGGGTTCGCCCATGTGGTCTCCTGATGGTCGGCACCTGGCCGTACCATATATCCCCGGGGCCCCCGCCAAGAGCGGAGTCCTGGTCGTGGAGGTGAGCGAGGCCGGGGAAGTAGTGGGTGAACCTCTGATGCTTGAAGGAGGGTCCACCGGTCAATGGATGCCCGACAGTCGGCACTTCCTCGGGAGCGGAAACTGGGGGGGCGAAGACCAGTGGGGAGCGGGAGTATGGCTCATCTCTCTAGATCCGGATGTACCCCCTGTACCGGTATCGGAAGATCTCCAGGAGAGCATCTGGTATTTCAGGCTCTCCCCCGACGGGCGATTCATCACTTTCGAGAGCGAAATGCCCAGAGGAAGCTCCATCTGGCGGGTGGAAATCGGTGACGTGTTTTCGGGAATGGAACGCTGAGGGAGGATACAATGTTCAACTTGCTGCAGTGGGCGGCCCAGGATCTGCCCCGATGGGAGGCCAAGCCCCAGGCGCCGGCCATCCCCACGGCTCTTCCCATACTCCTTCTGACATCCGTTGCCCTGGTCGTCTCTGGGATCGAGACGGGACGGGCCCAGGAAACGACCTCAACCGATTCCATTCCTAGCGTCCAACCCCGGTTCGAGCAGTTGTTCTGGTCTGACTCACTTCTCCTTGGAGGCGAGATCCCTGCGGTGCGATCGTTCTCTCCCGATGGTCGCTGGATCGCTTTCAGCAGCTTCGAGGATGCCGATCGAACGAATCTCTGGCTGGTCCCCCTCGATGGCGGTGACGCCGTGAGGCTAACCAAAGGACGATACCACGATGATGTTCCCCAGTGGTTCAGGTCGGGAGATGCCATCGCCTTTCGGTCGACTCGACCCTCCGGGCCCAGCCAGGACGCACTCTACATCATGAGGTTGTCCCTCTCCCCCGAGGATGGGCGACCCCTCGGACCTCCACGGCAGGTATCACTTGAACCCGCACGGGAAGGCGTCTTGTCTCCCGACGACCAGTTCATCGCCTATGTGGCGCAAGGTGAGGACAGAACCGAGTCCCTTCGAGTGGTACCCGCCACGGGCGGAGCGGCCCGAACCGTCATCACGCTTCCTAGGATCCGTGAGCTCCGTTGGGGACATGAGGGTCGTTTCCTCTACTTCTTTTCGCGAACGGACACCCTCCGATCTGTGATGAGGGTGCCTGTGGAGGGTGGGGAGCCCCAGACTCTCTCGACCTGGGACCGTTTGGTCCGCTTGGGCCCGGAGGCCCGGTACGCCTATCGAGAAGTCGCCTCCCAAAAAGGCGAGACTGCGTTTGAGGTCACGACCATTGACGGGCAGGCCTTGGCACGGTTCAGTCTGCCAGAATCCTTCGTACTCAATGGGTTCGCCGATTCCCCAAACCGGTTCCTGGCCACCCGGCAGGACCTGGCAAACCCCCTCCGCATTCTTCCTGTGGCCGGGGGGCCGCTTCGTCACCTGAAAGAAGGATTGGGATACGACGTCCCGTTGGGATGGGCCTCCGGCGGTGAGGACGTCTTCTTCTCCACTGAGTTGAATGGGGAGAGGATCTTCATGCTCGCTCCCGTGGATGGGGGTACCATGCGCCAAGTCCCCATCCCTGAACCCCCAGGGCCCCATGACTGGCCCACTATCTCCGAGAGTGGCACACAGGTCCTCTTCCTGACCGCTGGCGAGGAACCCGGGAGCCGTGGCCTCTCCGTCTACGACACACAATCCGACAACGCTATGAGCATCGCGGAAGACATTCACTTCCCCCCTGGAGGGATCGGTGGACGATGGGATATCGGAGGGCGGGGAGGATCCAATTTCCGGGACCGGGGAGAATTCCTTTTCGGACAGACTCGTGAGGGCGGGCATGAGCTTTGGGGGACCAGGCCAGATGGGAACTCTAGGCTCCTTTGGACCTTCGCGGCTGAAGAGGATCCGCCCATGGTGGCCGTTGCAGGAGAACGGATCGCCTTCACGAGGGACGAGGGGCCAGACGGAGTGGTGTTCCTAGCCCAGGTCGGGGATACCCAAGCGCAGATACTTTTTTCCCGCCCAGGAAGGATGGCCCAGCAGGGGACCGGGGGCCTCTCCTGGTCGCCGGACGGCCGACGGCTAACCGTGGCGTACACCGAGCCGGGGGGGAGTGAGGTCGATGTCCTTCTCGTCGAATTCTCTGAAACCGGGGAGATGATGTCGGAGCCAAGGCTCCTGGCACTGGACGGTGGGCCGAAATGGTGGTGGAGCCTCCAATGGATGCCCGATGGCGAGCACTTTCTGGTAAACGGGATGGGCGCAGAAGCGGTCTCGGACACTCAGGTCTGGCTCGTCTCCGTGGACCCGGTCACTCCGCCGGTGGCTTTGACGGCCGACATGAAGGAGAGTGTGTGGGATTTCACGCTTTCACCTGACGGTCGGTTCATCGCTATCGAGAGCCAGATCCCCGGGGGAAGTTCAGTGTGGCGCATAGACCTAGGCGATATCGTATCCGGGGAAGCCCAGGGCGGCTGAGGACGGGGGTTTAAGGAAAGGGCCCATGGAGTGAAGGCCTGGGCCTCCTAGCCTGCATCAAAAAAAAGCCTGCATCCAAGAAAAAGAGCCGGGGATCACCCCGGCTCTCTTCTTCTGGTGTCCTCAGCGGCCTCGGCTCGTCACCCTCCCCGCAGGTACTTCACCTCCCCACCCACGATCGTGTACACCACC
>JABDNZ010000290.1 GCA_013043565.1 Gemmatimonadota bacterium
GCGAGGCGATCAAGGAACTCCAGAGCGGAGAGACGCAGCGCGGTGCGGCCCGAGGGATCGGGTCCCGACAGGAGATAGAGGATCTGGTCGGACCGACCGTCGACGAGGTGGAGGCGGTCAAGGGCAAACGGTGGCCTCGCACAGTAGCGGATGAGGCGCTCGAGGCCGGTGCGGTCGGTAGCCTCGATCCGGACGCTGGCGTCGAGGCTGAACCCGCCGCCGTGATCCCAGGAGAGCATGTCCCGGACGTCGTGGGGTTCCAGGAGGCCGTGGCGGCGCAAATGCCTCAGGACCCTGGAGCGGATCGTGTGCTGTAGGCCCTCCAGGAGCTCGTGGGTGAGGCCGGTGGCTTCGTGGAAGTGGAGGCTGGTTTCTGGAATGGCCGGATCCGGATCCGTGTCTCCCTCGACCCGCTCGAAGAGTCCGTCCACCACACATAGGTGGTAGTGAAAATGCGGGTTGAGACTGGAGCCGAAGCGATGCAGAAAGCTGACGGCTCCGAAGGAGGCGGTGCTTGGAGCTGTTGGACAGGCCTCCCTGAGGGTGGCCTGGAGAGCCCGGAGCAGGATGTGAAGGACGGCGCTGGCCGTCCGGGGCCGGTGGTGGAGGAAGGGCCGGAGGCGCTTGGGAACGGAGAGGACCCACTGGCGCACCCGTACGTGGGGAATGACATGGTCCACCAGGTGGGCCGCGGTCTCGGCCATGCGCTTGGCGTTGCAGGAGGGGCAGACTCCTCGGCCCTTGCAGGAAAACGCCACCAGGAAGTCATAGCCGCAGCTCGAGCACCGGGCCCTGGCGAACCCGTGGGCCAGGATGCCGCATTTCAGATAGCTCCTGAACTCCTTCTCTAGGTGATCCGGCACGCCGTCGCCCATGGGGTCGGCCTCGTTGGCCAGGGCGAGGTAGGTCTCCAGGTGTTCACGGACGATGCGATGCAGGGTGGTGGTCTCGGGTCGGCGCCGGAGATAGGGCTGGGCGTGGGGGCTGGCCGATGGCCTGGGCGGTGGTGTGGACCACCGAGCCTTCGTGCGAGTGGGGTGGGCCTGTATCGGCACCAGCAGCCCCTGACGTCGAGAGGAAGGAGGGGTTGGGTCTCGACGTCAAAGAGAACCGATGGTTGGGGCAGAGGAATGGGCAGAGGGGCCCGGGCCCGCGTTTACATCCCGCGGCCTGGACTGAAGAACAGCCTCGGGCGAGATCGCCCCCCTCACTCCTTCTGCAAATACCACCTCCGGCTCAGGAGATCCCGGTATACCGTAACCATCCGCCCGTCCTCCAATACCAGCTTTGCATAACGTCGAGAGATGGGGTTCCTCCACCATTCCTCGTCTACCTGCCAAACCTCCAGGATCTGCTGGACCTTTTGGACTCCTCCCTTCAGGTGAAGAAAAAGGGGGCGGCCTCCATTCCCCGTTCGGACCCGGAGGGGTCGAGGCACGTTGAGAGGATGGAGGATCTGGGGGTCGAGCTTCTTCATCATGGGGCTCCGGGGCGCCGTCTCGTTCGGGGCGTCGGCTCAGGGTTCGAAGTTCAGGAGGGCGTGGCGCCTCTCGGGAATCCGGGACCAGGGGTCCACTTCTACCACACGGTAGAGGGGGGAGTGGCCCAGCTTCAGCTTCAACTCTTTGACCGCCTCCCGCAGAGGAGGCGGAACAGCTCCTTCTTCCAGCTCCATTCCCCCGGACTCCCTTCCGCCCTCTTCCTTCCGATCGAAGAAGCCGGTCTGAGAAGAGGCGGGTCCGAATTGGAAGATCTCGATGGTGAGTCTCTCCACGGCCCGGGGTGGAGGCGAGAGGGCCATGCGGGCCTTGAGGGGGAATGCGATGGACTCCTTTCGGGCCGTAGGCTCTCGAAGGATGACTTCCGTGGACCAGGATCCCCCCCCTTCCAGGCGAGCACGAAGACGTACTCCGTGTGCACTCCTGCCCCGACGAGCTGGTCGAGAAAGGGCTTTTTCCAGAAGGCGGCCCAGGGCTCCGTGGATGGCTTCGGTTCGTCCGGCAGGGGAGGGGAAGTCCAGGGAAACCCGAATGGGGTGGGGACGATGAAGGGGGCGCACAGGGTCCAGCCGCCGGCCCGTGGCCCATTCCAGAGATCTACGCCCCTCGGGCCCGAACTGACCTACCAGAGCCGGCTCCGGGAGAGCGATGAACTTCTCCAGGGTGGTGATGCCGAGACGCTCCAGCCGTTGGACCATAAGGAGGTCCACCGGGAGAACGGAAACGGGACAGGAGGCGAGGAAGGGGGGAAGCTCGGAATCGGGCACCAGGATCGGCTTCCCTGGCTCGGCCCGGGCTGCCGCTACCCAGGCACCAAATTTCCCGGAGGCTCGGCCTACACGGGTGGCGGCCACCAGGGGGCGGGGAAAAACCCCAAAGAGAGCCTGGAGGGTAACCATCACCTGTTGGAAAGGAGGACCGTGAAGGCGCTCCAGGCCGTCCATCCCCATAAAGACACGCCCCCGGCCGGAGGGCTCCACGATGGGACTCAATCCCATGAGGACTTCCACCATCTCCTCCTGAGCTGCGTCGTAGTGGGCCGGATCCGGCTCCAGAAGAGTCAGGGAAGGGCAGAGAGAGATGGCCTGGGAAACAAGCTGACCCGGCCGAACACCCGCTTCAGCTCCCCGCTCCGAGACCTGCCACAGCGTTCGCCGCATACCCTCTCCCGGAGAGAGGAGGGCTACGGATGTGGCGTCCAACTCGGGAGCACGAACCAGCTCCAGCCGGAGCTCGAAGGTGGGTAGCCATACGCAAAGAGCCTGGCGACTTCCGGGAAAGGAAGCGGAAAATAGAGGGAAATCCCCCTTCTTCCCCTCCACGCCCAACGGGAGGGGAGGCTCCTGGTACACCTGTGGCATGGCAATCGAGCAATCTTGAAATACCGAACAAAACCCGAAAGTCAAGATAGGAAAAAAACCGCAGAGGAGCAACAAAAACAGGTAAGAAATTGGCAGGAAGGAGTAATCAGGGGCCGCGCGAGAGCCCGATGTGCCTTATATTTCTGTCCCTTGTCGCATCCGGAAGCCTCTCCGAAACCGGGGTGTAGCGGTGTTCGGGCTTCCTCGTTCTGCAGGCAATCCAGGCATAGGCAACTCATCCATGAACGTAGAACTCATCCTCCAGGATCCGTTGACCGCGCCTTCGCCCCTTCTGGTTCTCCCGGTCTTTCAAGGGACGGAAAGGGTGGAGGGGGCTCTCGCCTCGGCAGATGCTCTGACGGAAGGTGGTCTGCAAAGGGCTCTGGACCGCAACGACATCACCGGAAAGATGGAAGAGACTTTTCTTTTCTTTCCCCCGAACGGTTCGGGGCCGGAGCGGATCCTGGTGGTGGGGATCGGAAAGCGCGGGGAGGTGGACGCCGAGGTTCTCAGGAAGGCCTTCGGGAGAGCGGTAAGGGTGGCGGAGGGACTGAGGTTGGCCGGCCTCTCCGTATGGATGGATCCATCGGTGTCGGTACCCCAGGCCCTCTATGCTCAGGCAGCCACCGAAGGGGTGGTGCTGGCAGCATGGCGTTTCAAAGAGCTGAAGACCCAACAGGACCCGGATCAGCCTGAATCGGACCTGACCGATCTCACCCTCATATCCCAGGGAAATGAGGAGGAAGCCCGGCGGGGATACCTCATCGGACTGGCCCAGGCGAAAGGGGAAAACCTGGCCAGGACCCTCCAAGCCCGGCCCGGGAACGTGGCCACCCCCACCCACTTGGGGGACGAGGCCAAGCGTCTCGGGAGAGAGTTTGGTCTGAAGGTCACGATCCTTGGTCCGAAAGAGATGGAGGGAGAGGGCATGGGTGCTCTCCTGGCCGTGGCCCAGGGATCCAAACAGGAGCCCCGTTTCATCGTCCTCGAGCACCGAGGCGGAGGGAAGGAGGACCCCCCGTTGGTCCTGGTGGGGAAGGGTCTCACCTTCGACGCCGGCGGGATTTCCATCAAGCCGGCCTCCGGAATGGAAGATATGAAGTTCGATATGTCCGGAGGCGCGGCGGTTCTGGGGGCCATGCAGGCCGTTGCCGAACTGGCTCTTCCGATGAATGTCGTGGGGATCGTCCCAAGCTCCGAGAACCTCCTCGATGGCGGTGCGGTAAAACCCGGAGATGTGATCCGGACCCGAGAAGGGAAGACGGTGGAGGTCATCAACACCGATGCCGAGGGACGGCTGATTCTGGCCGACGCCCTGTCGTTCGCTCAGACGCTGAACCCGGCGGCCATGGTGGACTGTGCTACACTCACGGGAGCCTGCGTGATCGCCCTGGGACACCAGGCCGCCGCGGTCCTGGGGACGGACGACGGGCTGGTGGAGGAGATACGGGAAGCCGGAAACCGGTCGGGGGAACGGTGTTGGCCCCTCCCGTTGTGGAAAGAATACAGGGAACAGCTGGACAGCACGGTGGCGGATATGAAAAACGTCGGAGGGCGTCCCGCCGGCACGATCACGGCGGCGACTTTCTTGAAGGAGTTCGTGGGAGACGTCCCCTGGGCGCACCTGGACATCGCGGGAACGGCTTACGGGGACGGGAAGATCTCCTATCTCCGCAAAGGTGGCTACGGAGCTCCGACTCGAACCCTTCTGGAATGGATCAGGAGCCGCGTGGCGTGATCCTCCTTCCGCCCTCCCGCTCAGGGAGCCTTTCCCGGCGGGGCGCATTCCTGGCGCTGCTTGTCGTGGGTTGTCTCCTCTTCCCGACCCGTTCGGTGGCGCAGGTCGTCCCGGATTCCACCCTGATCCCTCC
>JABDNZ010000294.1 GCA_013043565.1 Gemmatimonadota bacterium
CGAAGTCCCGATACCGGATTCGCAATTGGCCTGAGTACGAAGCCGGCCTACGCCGCCGTGGTGACCTCACCATCTGGCTTTCTGAAGATGCAATCAACTCCTGGAGGGAACCGCCCAGCGGGAAACCCGGCGGTCAGCGCACATATGGAGATATCGCTATCGAAGCTGCTCTGACGATTCGTATGATCTTTCACCTTCCTCTCCGCCAAACCGAAGGGTTCCTCGGTTCCCTGGCCCGCATGCTGGAGGTTGATCTCCCCATCCCCGACCATACTACCCTTTCCCGGCGCCTCAAGGAGCTCAGCGAAAGTCCTTTCCGAGCAGCAGGGAATGATCAACCGATCCATCTTCTCATCGATAGCACAGGTCTGAGGATTCACGTTGGAACCCTGAGAAAACCACCAAAGAGAAGGGCTTGGCGAAAACTCCACCTGGCAGTGGATGAAGAGAATGGCGAGATCGTTGCCTCAGATCTGACCTCCCTCCGAACACGGGATGGGGCTCGAGTTTCATCATTGCTGGAGCAGATCGACAACCCCCTGGCCGGCCTCTCCGCAGACGGAGCCTACGATGTCTCGGGAGTCTATGAGGCAGCTCAAGAGAAGGGCGAGGGGAATAGGGTCAGAGTACTCATTCCTCCTGGCCGGAATGCTCAGCTGAATCCAAGGCCCTCGGCCGCGCAAAGGGAGAGGAATCAGAATATCCTATTCATCCGCCAACTGGGTCGTCGGGAATGGCACAAACGATCAGGCTACAGCGGGAGAGCCATGGTCGAGAATGCAGTCTTCCGGCACAAAACGATCATGGGAAGAGGAATGAGAAGTCGAACCATGAAGGGTCAACGAATGGAGGTATTGCTCGCTTGCAGAATTCTCAACAAAATGACCCAACTCGGGATGCCCGATCGCTACCGAGTAGCATGATCCCGGCCCGGGGAAGGGGGGATCTGTCCTCGGTTCGGAGCCATGCACCAACGCCAATCCTCCTCGGTTTATCTCTGGGGTGACTGCTATCCACACCGGACTTTCCAGTGTCAGCTTCGGTCCGCAAACAGGAGCCGGACGGGATCGTCGCGTGACGCGCGGACGGCGGGGATGAAGGAGGCCAGCACTGCAATTCCCACCAGTCCCAGGGCGGGAAACGCATACCAGACCGTGCCCAAGGCGTCGACCCCGAACAGTAGGTTCCGGAGCAACCCGCTGACCGCTGCCGCGCCTGCCGCTCCAAGGAACGTGCCCACCAGGATCATGGGAAGGGCGGCGGACACCAGCGAGGTCCGGATGAGGTTGGGATCGGCCCCCAGCGCCAAGCGGATCCCCAACTCGTGGCGTCGAACGGCTGCCAGGAAGCTCACGATGCCGAAGACGCCCAGTACCGAGATCAGAAGGGATACAGTAGCGAAGGTGGTGAAGACCACCGACGCAAACCGCTCCACTGCGATGGACTCCGCCACGGTTTCGTCCATGGTCCTAATGTCGAAGGCGGCGATGCTCGGATCAAGCGACCGCAGGGCCTCCCGAATGGGTCGAACCAAGGCCTCCGGCCTCCCCGAGGCATGGACCAAGATGGACAGCGTGGTGGGCCCCGGCGGGATCTGATTGAGGTTCAGATAGAGGGCAGGGGGCTCGGCCTCCCGAAGGCCGTAAAACCTCTCGTTCTCGACGATGCCTACCACCCGGAAGCCCCGCGACCCCCAAATGAGGATCTCCTGACCGATTGCATCTCCCCCGGGGAATAGGGTCTCCGCAGCCTTCTGATTGAGCAAGATCCGGAACGGCGTTTCCGGACCATCGGCGGTATCGAATCCTCGCCCGTCCGTCAGCGATGAGCCCACGGTCTCGAAATAATCGGGCGAGACGAAGCGGACCGGCACCTCTTCCTGTGGCTCACTCTCGGGAACCTGGCGGCCCGCCACCCGGAAGCTGTTCGTGACCCCTGGTGCCAGAGGTTGGTCTAGCGCGATGGCCGCGCTCACAACACCCGGAAGCTCATTGACCCGCCGAGCCAGCTCCCGATTGAATTCGAGAATCTCGGGCCACATTGGCCAGACGCTGAAGTCCCTGGGGTAGGCGGTCGAGGGAAGGTTGTAACTCGCGCGGAGCCGGTTCTCAGTGGTGAAACCTGTTTCTACGTCTCGAAGGTTCCGGAGCGAGCTACCGAGCATGACCGCCGGGACCATGAGCAGAACGGCCAAACCAAGCTGAGCGCCCACCAAGGTCTGTCGGCCGGTGAGCCGGGCCGAGACACGGCCGGCACCCGAGGCGGAAGCGAGAAGGTCCCGCGCTCCAGTCCTCTTGAGGTGTAGGAATGGAATGAGGCCGAACGCCACTCCGGTCGCCAACGCCAATCCCGAAGAGAGAAGCAGGACGGCGGAATCGATTTCCGTGCGGGAGACGACCAGCAGCTCCGCTGGAACGAGCCGGAGGAACCACGGAAGGCCGGCAAACGTCAGGGCGAGGCCGAGAACCAGGGCAATCCCGGAGAGAAACACACCTTCGACCAGGAAACCCCTCAGCAGCCGACCCTGGCTGGCTCCTAGAGCATTTCGGACCGCCGCCCCGTGCAGTTTGGCTCCGCTCCGTGCCGTGATCAGGTTGGCTGCATTGAAGCAGGCCAGAATAAAGAGGAGAGAAACGCCGGCCAGAAGCACCGTCAGGACCGACGTGAGCTCACCCCGCAAGTGACTCTCGAGGGGTTCGACAAACGCACCTCGGTTCTCATTTCCAAACTCGGCAACCAGCTCGTCGGCGATTCCGGTCATCTCTTGCTGGGCCGTGTGCAGGTTGACTTCGTCCGCCAGGCGTCCCACCACCCGTAGGTTGTGAGGATATCGCGCGCCGGGATCGTACCGCTCGTCCAAAGCGATCCACACGTCTGTCTGCCGGGTCGGGAAGTCGAGGTTATCGGGAAGGACACCGACCACCGTGTGTCGTACCCCGTCCAGCACCAACTCCCGATCGAGGATCTGGGGGTTCGCCTCCAGGGAACCCCTCCAGAACGCGTCGGATACCAGGACCTCGGGTCCGGTGACAGGGGCGCGAAGACCCCGACCCAGGGGTGGATAAACCCCCAGGGTATTGGAGAGCCCGGGCGTGACCCACGCCGCCGAAACACGCTCGGGGTAGCCCTCGTCCGGCGCCAGGTTCGCGAAGCCCTCGCGGTACGCCGACATCGCGCTGAAGGTCCTGGAGCGCTGTCGAAAATCGAAGAAGTCGGCCATGGCCGCCGGGTCAGGGGCTCTCGTGGCGCCATCCGTCTGCCACACCATGGCCAACCGATCCGGCTCCTGAAACGGAAGGGGAGTAAGGAGCACACCGTTTACCACCGTGAAGATCACGGTGGTCGCCGCGATCCCGAGGCCCAGCGTCGACACAACGGAAATGGAGAACGATCCTTCACGTCGCAGGGACCTGACCGCCAGCCGAAGGTCGACGAAAGTTTGCCCGAGGGCCGAGCCTCCTCCCGCACGTCGCAGCCCGTAGTGTCTGACTACCGCGAGAAGTTCAGCCCCAAACCAGAACATGCGCTTGATCCGGCCTGCACCTTCCAAGGCCCGGTGGCGCTCTTCGAGGTCACCAAGCAGCCCTTGCTGGGTCTTGGCATCCTCCACCAGCGTCTCGACGAGGCGGACCATCGACGTGGGCAGGCGGCTCATGGCCCCTCGTACGCCTTGTCGAGATCCTGCCACATTTTGAGCATCGCCTGGCGGGCTTCGCGCGCCTGGGCCAAACCCTCCGGGGTAAGCTCCGCGTAGCGTCGAGGCCGACCTCCCCGCCCATCGCTTGCGTCACCGAGCCGCGAGACCACG